>CAMDPE010000001.1 GCA_945903795.1 Lutibacter flavus
TTGCTGTGTTGCATTGTTATGGTCAATGACTTGTATTGCTGGTGAAATTTCACCATTTTTTGCTATAGAATGCACAGAAACTGTTCCGCCGGAATAATTTGAAACAGCCACCTTGGAATTATCTTCATTTAATTGAATATGGCAAGGATGCGCACCGTTGCTGCTTACTTTGTTTAGCAACCCAAGTGTTCCGTCTTTTGAAACGGAATAGGCATTTACAAAGCCGCTTTTTGCGCCTTCGTAATTATCCGTTTCACCAACAGAATACAATAGTTTTTTGTCGGATGAAAATGTGATGTATGATGGATTTATAGCTTCAATAGCCAATTTTTTATTGGTGAGCTCGCCGGTTTTCAGGTTAAAATCGTAAACATAAATTCCTTCACTGCTCTCATCGGTATAAGTGCCAACGTACAAAGAAATATTTTGGGCAGTTGTAATAATTGCACTGAACAACAAAACAGCTAAAAAATATGGTTTCATCTTTAAATTTTTAGAGGATTTTACTTTGCTAAAACACCACGCTTATTTAACAAAGGAATCATTCGCAAGGCACCTTCTTTTACGGTTCCTTTTTCGAAAAGGTATTTTTTGTCGAACATCGCATTTCCTTCAAAAAAAGTCACATTAAAAAAATTGGACAATTTTAAAACTGCTTCCTGCATTAATTCAACCTTTGCAAAAGATTTTGCCGGAAGTTTTTCAATTTTATGGCGCAGCAATGAGGTTTCAATCAGCTGGTCTTCATCATAACCTTTTGAAACCACCAAAACCATTTCCAGATCAACTTCTTTGTTGTTAATGATGTAAGCATTCCAGTCATCACACTGAAAAATTTCGTTGTATTCTTTCACAATGGCCATAAAAACCTCGGTAACTTCAGGAATTTGGATGTCGCTTTTCATTGATTTGATAAGTATTATCAGGATTTTTTATACTATCCCCAACCCTTTCCTAAGGAAAGGGAGTTTGTTTTGAAATAAGAATAGTAATTATAACAAAAAAACTTATAACTTTTAATATTTAACTTCTAAATATTTAATATTTTTTCTAGTAAACCGATTTAAACTGTTCTAAAAATCGAACATCGTTTTCATAAAACATTCTGATATCAGGAATTTGGTATAACAACATCGCAATTCGTTCTATGCCCATTCCAAAAGCGTAGCCAGAATAAATTTCAGGGTCGATATTGGTGTTTTTTAGCACATTTGGATCCACCATACCGCAACCCATAATTTCTAGCCAACCCGTTCCTTTTGTGATTTTATAATCGGTTTCCGTTTCCAGTCCCCAATAAATATCAACTTCCGCGCTTGGCTCAGTAAAAGGAAAATAAGACGGTCGCAAGCGTATTTTGGATTTTCCGAACATTTCTTTGGTGAAGTAAAGCAACGTTTGTTTTAAATCAGCAAAAGAAACATCGGTGTCAATATACAAACCTTCAACTTGGTGAAAAATGCAGTGCGCACGTGCGGAAATATCTTCATTTCTAAAAACACGTCCGGGAGAAATGGTGCGAATAGGCGGTTTGTGGGTTTCCATATAACGTACCTGAACCGATGAGGTGTGCGTGCGCAAGAGAATATCCGGATTTTTTTCAATAAAAAAAGTGTCTTGCATATCGCGTGCGGGGTGATATTCCGGTAAGTTTAACGCTGTAAAATTGTGCCAGTCATCTTCAATTTCCGGACCTTCAGAAACGGTAAAACCAATGCGCGAAAACACATCAATAATTTTGTTTCTCACTAAAGATATTGGATGGCGCGAACCCAATTCAATAGGTTCGGAAGGGCGCGTTAAATCACCATAAATTCCCTTTTGTTCGCTTGAATTTTCTAATGCTTCCTTTAGCTGGTCAACTTTATTTTGTGCTGCATCTTTTAACGTATTTAAAGCTTGTCCAAATTCTTTTCTTTCGGCTGGAGCCACGTTTTTAAATTCAACAAATAAATCGTTAAGCAATCCTTTTTTACCCAAGAATTTAATTCTGAAAGATTCAATTTCATCTTTGGAAGTGGTGTTAAAAGCCAATACTTCACCAATCAGTTCTTTTACTTTAGCTAACATTTTATAGAAAATTAGGTTGCAAATTTACGCAATTTTATTTTTATAAAATTGAATTAATCTTTTGAAAAACATTAAATTTAGCGGTGAAAATGATATCTTGCATTTGAAAATAAAGGCGAATAAAAATGAACAGAAATCCACTGCCCGATTTAAAAAATTATGAGTTTGAAGAGGTTGCATTTAACCAATTAATGCAAAATAGAATAAACAAAGTGCTCATTGTTTGTTCTAACTACGATTTTTATATGTTGGAAGAAGACGGCCGTATTGACGAGCGAATTTTTAATGAATATATGGCGCTTAATTTAAGATATCCGCCTAGTTTTATTCATGCAAATTCTGCCAAAAGAGCCATAGGAATGATGAATTCCGATAAAATTGACTTGGTGATAACTTGGTTGGACATTGGTAATTACAAGGCTTTTGAATCCTCAAAATTGATAAAAGAAGCTTTTCCCAACATTCCAATTGCCGCATTAAGTCACTATTCTTCTGAATTAAGGAAAAAAGTGCTTAGTGAAAATACGGGAATCATTGATTTTGTTTTCCATTGGAACGGCAATGTTGATATTTTTTTGGCCATCATTAAACTTACTGAAGACAGGATGAATGCCGAAAAAGACATCAATCAAATTGGTGTTAAAGCCATTTTGCTGGTGGAAGATTCCTTGAAATTTTACTCGAGGTATTTGCCCATTATGTACAAAATTATATTAAAACAAACACGTTCATTTATGTCGGAAGGCCTTAATGAACACAGGGCAATGATGTTGATGCGGGGCCGGCCAAAAATTTTGCTGGCCACAAATTATGAAGAAGGATTGTTTCTTTTTGAAAAATACAAACACAATCTTTTAGGTGTTATTTCCGATGTTAGTTATTTTAAAGGCGGAAAACGAGATCCTAATGCAGGGTTCGAATTTTTAAAATACGTAAGAAGCCATGAACGCTATTTTCCATTTTTGGTGCAATCTTCCGATAAAAATAATGAAAAAGAAGCGTTAGCGTTAAAAGGAAAATTTTTGTACAAACACTCTGAAACATTAGGTCAGGAAATAAAAAAATACATTACCAAATATTTTTCTTTCGGGGCTTTTGAATTTTGGGATCCTATTCAAATGAAAGTTTTGGCAACGGTTGAAGATTTGAATAATTTTCAAAGAGTTTTAACTACAGTCACATTAGATTCTATAGTTTACCATGCCAAAAGAAGCGAATATTCAAAATGGTTAAGATCAAGGGCGCTTTTTCCATTGGCCAATTTATTTAGCAATGTAGAATATGAAGATTTTGAGGATCCGGAAGAAATCAGGGATTTTTTAATCAAAGCTATTAAAGCTTATCGCATCTATAGATCAAGAGGCGTTATTTCAAAATTCAGCAAAAATACCTATGATGAATATTTGGGATTCGCAAGAATAGGGGAAGGTTCTTTAGGCGGAAAAGGAAGAGGTTTGGCATTTATTGATTCATTTTTGAAACGCCATAAATTGTTCAATAAATACAAAGATGTGAACATTTGCATTCCACGTACCGTGGTGTTGAGTACAGAAGTGTTTGATGAGTTTATGGAAAAACACGACTTGATTGGTTTTGTGGCCACTTGTAATGATGATGAAGAAATTTTAAATAAATTTATCTCAAAACCATTGCCAAAATGGGTTATGGAAGATATTCGGGTGTTTTTAAATGTTACCAAATCTCCTATTGCCGTGCGTTCTTCCAGTGTTTTAGAAGATTCCCATTACCAACCTTTTGCTGGCGTATTTTCTACTTATATGATTCCAAATACTGACAAAACCAGGATGGTGGAAATGGTTGCCAGCGCTATTAAGTCGGTAATGGCATCTGCTTTTTTTCATAATAGCAAAGTATATTTAAAAGCGACTTCCCACACCATTGAGGAAGATAAAATGGCAGTCATTTTACAGGAAGTAACAGGTAAACAATATGATGATGTTTATTATCCGAATATTTCTGGTGTGGCGCGTTCCATAAATTTTTATCCGATTGATCAGGAATTACCGAACGAAGGAACGGCAAATATAGCGTTGGGTTTGGGTGAAATGATTGTTGGCGGCGGTAACACATTGCGATTTTCACCTTACCATCCAAAAAAGGTGCTCCAACTTTCAAATCCTGGCTCTACCCAACGAGACACACAGCAATATTTCTTTGGATTGGATATGAATCCAGATAGTTATGTCGCCTCAACAAGTGAAGCCGTCAATAAAAAGAAAATTACCATCAGAAATGCCGAAAAACATGGCTCGCTAAAATTTGTGGCTTCAACCTATGATTTACAAAATAACATCATCAAGCCCGGCGTTTTACATGATGGCCTTCGGGTAATTACTTTTGACAATATTTTAAAATATAATACATTTCCGTTACCTGAAATTTTACAAGATTTGTTGCGCATTGGGCAGCGTGAAATGCGAAACCCAATTGAAATGGAGTTTGCGGTTAATTTAGATGTGCCACATGGGCAACCAAAGGAATTTAGCTTTTTGCAAATTAGGCCCATTATTGAGAGTATTGAAACCTTGAGCACACTTCCAGAGGATTTCAATGTTGAAGATACGATTATTTACTCCGAATCGGCATTAGGAAATGGAAATTATGAGAATATTCACGATATTATTTATATCAAACCAGAAACTTTTAACGCAGCAAATACAAGAAAAATAGCTGCAGCGGTTGAAGAAATTAATAAAAAATTCGCAGAAAAAGACAAAAACTATATTTTAGTCGGACCCGGAAGATGGGGCTCAAGTGATCCCTGGTTGGGAATCCCCGTGATTTGGCCTCAAATTGCATCAGCAAAAATAATTGTGGAGGCCGGTCTTAATAATTTTAGAATAGACCCAAGTCAGGGAACACACTTTTTTCAAAATTTAACATCTTTTAAAGTGGGTTATTTAACCATAAACCCTTTTATTGATGATGGTTTTTTCGATTTAGAATATTTAAATAAACAAAGGGCGAATTATGAAGATGAGTATTTAAGGCATGTGCATTTTAAAGAGCCACTAACTATTATTATAGAAGGAAAAAGTAACAAAGCAGCCATCTTTAAAGAAGGATTTAAACTTAATAATTTTCAAAATACGCCTACGAAATTAAACCAGAATGAATCTGAGGAAGGTTTTATTTAAACAAAGTGAAAAGTTAGATGTTAAATATTTTGAGATTTCAATAAAATAAAAAGCGCAAAAACCACCTTTTTTGCGCTTTTTATTTTTGTTTAACGAAAACGTTTTAGAAAAACACTAAAATTAAAAATTATTGCCATTTTTTTGTTTAAGAATTAATATATTATCTGTAATTTTGTACCTCATTATTTAAATATTTAATAAATTTCACATACGTTTAAATTATATTATTATGAATGTAAAAAATATATTGACAAACCTTGAGACCAAACATCCAGGTGAAAAGGAATACTTACAAGCGGTTCATGAAGTGTTAGAGTCCATTCAAACAATTTATGATGAAAACCCTCAGTATGAGGCTGCTAAAATTATTGAGAGATTGGTTGAGCCCGACCGTATTTTAACTTTTAGAATTTCTTGGGTTGATGATGAAGGAAAAGTTCAAATTAATTTAGGTCACAGAGTGCAATATAACAATGCAATTGGACCATACAAAGGCGGTATTCGTCTTCATCCTAGCGTAAATTTAAGTATCCTTAAATTTTTAGGATTTGAACAAACATTTAAAAATGCCTTAACAACTTTGCCAATGGGTGGCGCAAAAGGAGGATCTGATTTCAATCCAAAAGGAAAATCAGATGCTGAAATTATGCGTTTTTGTCAAGCCTTTATGTTAGAGTTATGGCGCGTTATTGGCCCAAGCCAAGACGTTCCTGCTGGAGATATTGGTACAGGAGGGAGAGAAATTGGATTTATGTACGGAATGTACAAAAAATTACAATTTGAAAATACAGGTGTTTTCACCGGTAAAGGTTTAAATTGGGGAGGAAGTTTGATAAGACCGGAAGCTACAGGTTTTGGCGCAACTTATTTCACAAAGGAAATGTTGGAAACCCAAAATGATACTTTTATGGGCAAAACGGTTTCTGTATCAGGTTTTGGTAATGTGGCTTGGGGCGTTGCCCTAAAAGTTACCGAACTTGGTGGAAAAGTAGTGACCATTTCTGGACCTGACGGCTATATTTATGATGAAAGAGGTTTAGATGCCGAAAAAATCGATTATTTATTGGCGCTAAGAGCTTCAAACAACGATATTGTATCTCCTTACGCAGAAGTATTCCCAGAAGCAAAATTTTTCGCAGGGAAAAAACCTTGGGAAGTTGCTGTTGATATTGCAATGCCTAGCGCTACTCAAAATGAATTGAACGGAGAGGATGCTAAATTATTAGTTAAAAATGGTGTAAAATATATTGTTGAAGTATCCAATATGGGTTGTACTCCAGAAGCTGTTGACTTATTTCATAAAAACAGATTGCCTTTTGCGCCGGGGAAAGCAGCAAATGCTGGTGGTGTAGGTGTATCTGGTTTGGAAATGTCACAAAATGCCATGAAATTAAACTGGACTGCAGAAGAAGTTGATGCCAAATTGCACCAAATTATGTCTTCTATCCATACAGCTTGTTCTAAATACGGAACTGAAAATGATGGCTATATCAACTATGTTAAAGGTGCAAATATTGCTGGCTTTATTAAAGTTGCCGATGCAATGTTAGATCAAGGTATTATCTAACATACATTTAAAATTTAAAAGCCGGTCTAAAATTATTTTAGACCGGCTTTTTTTATGGTTAAATAATAGTACTATTCCGATTTTGAACCTTCAAATTGCTGTTCCTTTAATTTGAACAAGATATTGAAAGTGGTCAAACTTCCATAAATTCTGGTGATGTATTGTTGCAAATCAACCTTGTCTAAGTCATCCAGTTTACTCGCATTTATTTTTTGTTCCATCACGCGCAATCGGTCTCTTACCATCACAATTTTGTGAAAAAATACGTCAATCGGAATTTCCTTGCTGGCTAATTTTGGGTCTTTCGGTTCCATTACCAATTTTCCGCCTTTCCAACGGTCGCCCAAATGAACAACTTCTGAAATGTCCGACCATTGTTTCAGCATATTTTTTAAGGTTGTTTGAACATCATAAAAACTGACGGTATCCACTTCATCTTCAACGCATTCAATGACTTCAAACTTACTGTCGATGGCAATGGTTTCCAAGCCGTTTTCAATAAATGTCACCCAATAGTCTTTGGCGCTTACGTTGGTTACCACGCCCAATCCAAATTCTTCGTGTTTAATTCGAGATCCGATTCCCAGTATTTTCATTTTTAGCAGATTTAATTTAACAAATAGAGTCCGAAAATAGTCAAAATAAAATAAACGGCAATGGTCATAGCGCCAGCATAATCTTTCGCCAAACGCTGTCCGATCAACAACATAATTAAAGTGATGGCGGCGAATTCCAGTCCCACTTTTGCCACAGTTCCGTCACCTTCAGTAAAAATATAATAACCGCCAATAAGCATTAAAACGCTTGCGCCAATTTCAAAAATCAACACATTCATCAATAAAAGCGGAACCATATTTTTAAGCGGGGAATTTTTAAAATGGCCGGTGATAAAATCCACGTTTCCTTTCCAATCGGTTATTTTATCAATGCCCGATTGCAAAAAAGTGATGATCAAAAATAGTAAAACCAATATTTCGGCGGAATGATTGTTGAAAATAGACATAATGATTAGTTGTTTTTAGGCTTCTTTAATATGCAGAAGCCGGGTTAATTTTATGGATAAATCGAGTAAAATTATTTTAGCACTTCCATTGCGCTCAATGTGATAAATGGCTTCATTTAATTCCTTGTCAATTTCAATAATATTTCCGCTGTGCACAAAAGGTGCAAAATTTTCCAGGTTGAAATTGGGTGTTTTTGGCTGTAAAAACACCAATGATTCCGCATTGTAATTCAGCAATAATGCCTGACGAAAAAATTGCAGGCAGTAATTTAAAAAGCGTTTTTGGGTTTCCCTTCCGGTTTTTGAAATAGTGTCGCTCCACCCGATGAGTTCTTGAATAACCGCAGCGTTCCCTTTTGCCTTAAAGGCGGCTCTCACCCAAATGATAAACCATTGTTCAAATTGTTCATCGGAAGTGTCGTTGTGCAATAAATGCAACGCTTTGTTAAAATCTCCATCGGCCTGAATGGCAATTTGTTTTGCAATTGGCGGATCGGTTCCTTCAATTTCAACCAAGCCTTTTACAATGTCGTTTTCCGACAATAAAGGAAAATGCAATACCTGACAACGCGATTTTATGGTCGATATAATTTGGTCTTCATTTTCGGCAATCAAAATAAATACCGTTTTTTCAGGAGGTTCTTCCAGCAGTTTCAATAATTTATTTGATGCTGAGGCATTCATTTTGTCGGCCATCCAAATAATCATAATTTTAAAACCGCCTTCATATGATTTCAGTTTTAAAGCTTTTACAATTTCTTCGGCCTCGTCAACACCAATCTGGCCTTGTTTATTTTCAACGCCAATCGATTGCAGCCATTCAAATAAATTCCCGTAGGGATTCAACGCCACAAAACTCCGCCATTCATCCAAAAACAAGTTGCTTACCGGCCTGCTTTTTACCACTTCATTGGTTGCCACCGGAAACGCAAAATGCAAATCGGGATGCATTAATTTTGAACATCTTATTTTACATGAATCCTCATCATTGCTGCCTTTGCACAAAATATATTGGGCATAGGCAATGGCAATGGACAAAGTTCCCGTACCTTCTTTGCCAATAAATAGTTGCGCATGAGAAATCCGCCCGTTATCGGTCGATTTCATCAGATGATTTTTCAAATGCGTCTGTCCTAAAATTTCTGAAAATTCCATTGAAGCGAAAGTAAAACTTTTTCAGCAAAGAAAAAATCTTAAGGAGCCAGAAAATTTATTGATTTATAAACGCTTAGCGCTCTTTGCGTAAATCTTTGCGACATTTGCGTTTAAGCTTTTTTATTTTTTAACGTATAAATTTCAACATCTAACTTTTAACTTGCTGCAATGAAATCGCTTTCGTAAAAAACCACAAGCCCAAGCCTAAATTCCCTTATATTTGTGGTATAAATATTTATTAAGATGAAACGAGCCATAACAAATTTTGTTACGCAGCAGAATGATTAATGGCGACTGCATCTGTACAAATAAAAAATAAAATATAAACAGATGAAAACACTACAAGACATTAATTTTAAGGATAAAAAAGCACTCATTCGCGTTGATTTTAACGTGCCGTTAGACGAAAATTTTAAGGTGACGGATGCCACAAGAATTGCCGCTGCAAAACCAACAATCGATAAAATTTTAAAAGATGGCGGGGCGGTTATTTTAATGTCGCATTTGGGAAGGCCAAAAGGTGTTGAAGCAAAATATTCTTTAAAACACATTCTTGATGAGGTTGCTGAAATACTTAAAGTTCCCGTGAAATTTGTTTCGGATTGTGTTGGGGAAAAAGCGGAAAAAGCTTCAGCAGATTTAAAAATGGGCGAAGTTTTGTTGCTTGAAAATTTGCGTTTTTATGCAGAAGAGGAAAAAGGCGACGAGGTATTTGCCAAACAACTTTCAAAATTAGGCGACGTGTATGTAAATGATGCATTTGGAACGGCACACAGAGCGCACGCTTCCACCACAATTATCGCTAAATTTTTCCCTATAAATAAATGTTTCGGCAGTTTGATGGCGCAAGAAATCATCAGCATAAAAAAAGTGTTGGAAGACAGCGAAAAACCTGTTTTAGCCGTATTGGGCGGATCTAAAGTTTCTTCAAAAATAACAATTATCGAAAATATTTTAGATAAAGTAGATCATTTAATTATTGGCGGCGGAATGAGTTTTACCTTTGTGAAAGCCCTAGGCGGAAAAGTTGGAAATTCTATTTGTGAAGATGACAAACAAGAACTGGCGCTTGAAATTTTGAAGAAAGCCAAAGAAAAAGGCGTTCAGGTTCACATTCCAGTGGATGTGATTGCCGCAGACGATTTTAGCAACGACGCACATACGCAAATATGTGATATCGATAAAATTCCTGACGGATGGCAAGGTTTGGATGCCGGACCAAAATCGCGGGAACTTTTTCATAAAGTGGTGATGGAATCTAAAACTATCCTTTGGAACGGACCTTTGGGGGTTTTTGAAATGGAAAATTTTGCCAACGGCACTATTGCTTTGGGAAATTCAATTGCTGAAGCAACCAAAAACGGCACTTTCTCTTTAGTTGGCGGCGGCGATTCAGTGGCAGCAGTAAAACAGTTTGGTTTTGAAGACAAAGTGAGCTATGTGTCTACCGGTGGCGGAGCGATGTTGGAAAGCCTGGAAGGAAAAGTATTGCCCGGAATAGAAGCGATATTAAAATAATATTTTTTTACTGTTAAACTGTTTAATCGTTGAATTGTTTAAAAGTAAAAAATTAAAATATTGAAAACCATTTTCTACCAGTTAGAAAATGGTTTTTTATTTTTATACATTTGAACTCGATTTCCACAGCACTAAACAAATACACAATTAAACGCTTACACGATACAACAAATAAACAACATGAAATACACTACGCTGCCAAATACCAACATAAAAGTGAGTAAAATTTGTTTGGGCACGATGACTTTCGGACAACAAAATACCGAAAGCGATGCTCATGAACAATTGAATTATGCAGTTGAAAATGGCATAAATTTTATTGATACTGCGGAAATGTATTCAATTCCCGGAAAAAAGGAAACGCAGGGAAGCACCGAGCGGTTTATTGGAAGCTGGCTGAAAAATCAAAAAAGAGACCAATTAATTGTGGCTTCCAAAGTGGCGGGCCCAAATGATTATTTTAAATATATACGAGAAAATTTAGATTTTTCAAAAGAGGTTTTGCAAGATGCTTTGGAAAAAAGTTTAAACCGATTACAAACTGATTACTTGGATATTTACCAATTGCATTGGCCGGAAAGAAATACCAATTTTTTTGGCAAAAGGAATTATAAACACGACGCAAATGAAAAGTGGGAAGATAATTTTAAGGAAGTTATAGAAGTGTTGGACGGATTCGTTATAGCAGGGAAAATTCGCCATTACGGCGTTTCCAATGAAACTTCTTGGGGATTGATGCGCCATTTGGAGGAAAGCAAACACCATAATTTAACGCGTTGTAAAACCATTCAAAATCCGTATTCCTTATTAAACAGAACTTTTGAGATTAATTTGGCTGAAGTTGCCCAACGAGAAAATGTTGGTTTGCTGGCATATTCCCCATTGGGTTTTGGTATGTTGTCGGGCAAATACCTCACCGGGAATGCCGCTGAAAATTCCCGTTTAAACTTGTTTCCCGCCTATTCCAGATACAGCAGTGAACAGTCAAAATTTTTAATCCAAAAATATGCCGAACTGGCGAAGGAATTAAATATGAGTCTGGCGCAAATAGCATTGGCTTTTGTGAATCAGCAACCTTTTTTGACATCAAATATTATTGGCGCAACAACCGTGCAACAATTACAAGAGAATATTTCAAGTATTGAGGTGGAACTTTCCGAAGAAATCTTGAAAAAAATAGATGAAATTCACGAACTGCAGCCAAATCCGGCACCGTAAGAATAGTTGAAATGTTTAATCGTTTATTTGTTTAACCAATTAGTATTGAAAAAAAACCAGAAACTTCAAACTTGAAACCAAAAGCATATAACTCAAAACTCACAACTAAATTAGTATCCCAATTTCGCACGAACTCTTTTCAACACTTCAGAAGCGACTTTACGCGCTTTTACGGCACCGATGGCCAAGGCTTCATCAATTTCGTTTAAGTTATTCATATAATAATTGTAGCATTCTCTTTCAACAGCGTATTTAATAACCAACAGTTCGTAAAAAGCTTGTTTTGCCGTTCCGTAACCGTAGTTTCCTGCTTCATAATTTGCCCTCATTTCGGCAATTTGGGCTGGTGAAGCAATTAATTTATACAATGCAAATAAATTACAGGTATCCGGATTTTTAGGTTCTTCAAGCGGCGTAGAATCGGTTTGGATTTTCATGATTTGCTTGCGCAATTCCTTATCTGATAAAAATAAATTGATGATATTTCCGCTTGATTTGCTCATTTTTCCGCCATCGGTTCCCGGAACATACATGGTGCCTTCCTGAATTTTAGCATCTGGTGGAACCAACGTATCGCCCATTTGATGGTTAAATCGGTTGGCAACATCACGTGTCATTTCCAAATGTTGCAATTGGTCTTTTCCAACAGGAACTATTTCTGCATCATACAATAAAATATCGGCAGCCATCAGCATAGGATAGTAAAACAATCCCGCATTTACATCATCCAATCTGTCGGATTTATCTTTAAAACCGTGGGCAAGCGTTAAGCGTTGGTAAGGAAAAAAACAGCTTAAATACCAAGAAAGTTCTGCCACTTCGGGAATATCGCTCTGACGATAAAAAACGGTTTTGTTGACATCCAAACCAAAAGCAAGCCAGGTTGCGGCCGTGCTGTAAGTGTTTTGACGCAATTCATCTCCATTTTTTATTTGGGTTAATGAGTGCAAATCGGCGATAAATAAAAACGAATCGTTGTTGGCATCGTTCGCCATCGTAATTGCAGGAATAATAGCCCCTAATAAATTTCCTAAATGCGGCGTTCCCGTACTTTGAACGCCTGTTAAAATTCTTGACATTATTTCAAATTTAAGGAGCAAAAATACATATTTCAAAAAGAAAATAAGAATAGAATTAAAAATTACTATTTTTGGAGTTTATGAACCGAGCCATCCAAATTTTGAATTTTAAAATTATGCTCAATAGCGAACAGCATATGCTTCAGCTAAAAAACAAAAAGATAGCATATGACAATTTTTAGATACTTTTTTATTCTTGTTTGGCGCATATGGTTTTATACCTGGTTTTTATTGAGCATAATTCCAGTATTTCCCGTATTAATAATAGTCACATCTTCGGAAAAAATGTATCCTATATTTTTTAAAATTGCGAGGGCTTGGGCAAAAACCATCCTTTTTGTGATGGGTTTTAAAATAGATTTAGCGGAAGAACAGGTTTTGAAAAAGGAAAAAAGTTTTATGTTTTGCCCAAATCATACTTCTATGATTGATGTTTTCGTGATGTTGGCAATTACTAAAAATCCATTTGTATTTGTAGGAAAAAAAGAACTGACAAATATTCCAATCTTCGGATTTTTTTATAAGAGAACTTGTATTATTGTTGACAGAAGTGATTCAAAAAGCAGAAGTGCTGTTTTTGATAAAGCCAGATTAAGATTGGATGATGGCCTTGATATTTGTATTTTTCCCGAAGGACTGGTGCCTGATGATGAAAGCGTGATCTTAGCCGATTTTAAAAATGGCGCATTTCGTTTGGCGATTGAATATCAAATTCCCATTGTGCCAATTACAATGTACGATTGCAAAAAACTGTTTTCCTATACTTTTTTTAGCGGAAGTCCGGGGAAGTTACGCGTAAAAGTCCATTCAGTTATTTCGACAGAAGGATTAATTTTAAAGGATAGCAATTCATTAAAAAAACAAACTTTTGAGGTTATTTATAATGAGTTGGAAACTGATGAAAAACAAAGGGAAATAAGCACTTAATTTAAGTTTTTTTCGTTAAATTAAAATGGAACAGCATAAAATAACTTTTTATGAACCAAAAGAAGAAAGGTTCAATGTAATCTCACATGCCATAGGCTTGGTTTTAAGCATAGTGGCACTGGTGCTTTTAGTTGTTTATTCAAGTCTAAACGGAAATAGTTGGCATATTGTGAGTTTCAGTATTTATGGGGCGAGTTTAATTTTATTGTACTCGGCATCAACATTTTACCACTATGCTGAAAACCCCAAACTTCGTCACCGATTGAATGTTTTTGACCATTCGGCGATTTATGTTTTGATTGCAGGAACCTATACGCCATTTACATTGGTTGTTTTAAATGGCTGGGTTGGATGGACTATTTTTGGTGTTTCTTGGGGATTGGCATTTACGGGCATTGTGCTGAAGCTTTTTTTTACCGGTAAATATGATAAAATTTCCACTTTTGCTTATGTTTTAATGGGCTGGCTCATTATTTTTGCTCTAAAACCTTTAATAATGAATTTTTCTTTTGAAGGTTTAATGTGGTTGTTGGCTGGTGGCATTTTTTATACCGTTGGCGCCAATTTGTACAGTATTAAAAAAATTAAATACAACCACGCAATTTTTCATATTTTTGTATTGTTGGGGAGTTTTTCGCATTTTATTGCCGTGTTTTTTTATGTTCTGCCTATCAAAAAATAGGAATTTTAAGCACATAAATTTTTTAGAACTCTATATTATTTATTTGTTTATTAATAAAAATATATATTGAAATGAAAAAAATCGTTAAGTTTTGAACGAAAATAATATTATGAATAATTATGTTTCTGGATAAAAAAAATAAAAAAATCGCAACTTTTTGAACATATATTCAAAAGTTGTATCTTGCATACAAATTTAACAAATGTCAACCCATTAAACATGCTACAAATTTTACTAGTTGATGACGAAAATGATGCTTTAGAAGCATTAGAGTGGAAATTAAATAACTACATTGAAAACGTAGTTGTTAAAACTTGCAATTCACCAATTAAGGCTATAGAAATTATTAATAATGAAAAACCTGATGTAGTTTTTTTAGACATACAAATGCCAGAGATGGATGGCTTTACGATGATTGAAAAACTACAAAACAGAGATTTTAACTTGATTTTCACCACTGCGCATGATGAATTTGCCTTAAAAGCAATAAAAGTATCAGCAATTGACTATTTATTAAAACCAGTTGATAAGGACGAGTTATTGGCCGCAATGGATAAAATTAAAAAGTCCAAAAAAGGTGATTTATTGGAAAACAAATTGCAATTATTGTTGAACAATATTAATGAAAATAACGATAAAATTAATATTTCCGCTGATGGCAAGGTCTATTTATTGGACAAAGATGATGTTGTCATGTTGAAATCAGATAAAAGTTATACCACAATTTATTTAAAGTCCGAGCAGCAAATTGTAGTATCTAAAACACTTAAAGAAGTGGAGAAGAAATTTATGTTTCCTGAGTTTTTCAGAGTGCATAATTCGTATTTGGTAAATTTAAACCACGTAAAGGAATACCTTAAAGGATTAGGCGGTGAATTGATAATGACCAATGGTTTAACGGCAAGCATAAGCCGAAACAGAAAAATCGAATTGTTTAAAAGATTATACTTAGATAGCTAATGCTGTTAGACTTTAATTCTGAAATATTTTCTTGGATAAGGGGCGGTCTTTTCGTCTTGTTTCTCTACCACTTTTTAATTTTTTTTCAAAATAAAAGTAAACTATACCTATATTATAGTTTATTCTTATTGGCAATGACCGTTTATTTGCTGCAACACGTTGTTCCCGAAAATTTCAAACCTTTTTACAGCTATGTTAATTTTCCCATTCAGTTTTTAGCGTATGCTGCTTATGTGGCTTTTGCCAGAGATTTGTTAGACACCAGATCTCATTTAATACAATGGGACAAGTATTTTGAACTTGAAATAAAAGTATTGGTGTTATTAGCGCCTATTTTTATGCTCATTCAGTTCTTTTTGGGCTACGATTTTCAAGTTAAAGCCTTTACTGCAATAATGCCTGCTTTAATAATATTTACCTTTATTTCCTATTATATTGTACTCACCAGAATTAACGATAATTTCTCTTTTTATTTTGTTGCAGGCTCTTTAATTTATGTAGTTTTGGCCAGTGTGAGTTTTCTGGAGGCATTTGTCGGCAGAGATTTTTTTCTAAGTAAAGGTGTTGAACCCATGTTTTTTGTGTATTTGGGTACTTTACTGCAAAGTATCATATTTGCTGTCCTTCTTGGATTAATCATTAAACGAATTGAACAAAAAAGCAAAAACGCTGAAGTTAAACTGGCCGTAAAATTGAAGGAAATGGAGGAGCTTAAAATGACAGCGCTTCAAAGCCAGATGAACCCGCATTTTCTGTTTAATTCCTTAAATTCCATCAATAATTTCGTATTAAAAAATGACATTGAAAAAGCTTCAGATTATATCACAAAGTTTTCTAAACTCATTCGTGTTATTTTAAATAGTTCTTCAAGTCCAACTTCATCACTTACTGAAGAGCTGGCCGTTTTGGCTTTGTATGTAAAACTAGAACAGATGCGGGTAAATGGCGGTTTTGAGTATATTGTTACCCTTGATAAAAATTTAAAATTGGATCACATAAAAGTACCCACATTATTTTTGCAGCCCTTTATTGAAAATGCTATTTGGCACGGAATCATGAAAAAAGATGGTGAAAAGGAGATTGAATTATGCATAAAAGAAGTTCAAGGCAATGTGTTCTGCATTATTCGTGATAACGGAATTGGAATTAACAAAGCCAGAGAACTTGATCAAATAACTCAAAAGAAAAGATTTTTTGGGACAGAAACTACAGAAAACCGAATTAGGGTTTTGCACCAAAATAAAGGTGTAACTATTGAAACAAAAGATATTTCTGTTGGCATACAAACAGGTACTCAAGTTTCCATAAGTTTCCCTTCAATTTAAGTTGAAACCTATTTTTAAAAAGTAATACACAAAATTCGTTCAGTTTTAAAATTAATATGTTGTTAAAACATATTATAAAATAGAAATGAAATGAATGGGCTTTTAAATTATTGAAATAGTTGATTGTCATTAATCTACTTGTATTTTAATAAAAATAATCAATTTAGACCATCCTAAATATCCATTTGTTGTTAAAATATAACCATTTGTATATTTTTTTTGTTCATTTGCAAAGTTTTGTAAAAAGGAATGAGTATCAATAGTATCTTTGAGTTGTATTAATGTCAAGAGGGGTTTTGGCACTTTACACTAAAAATATTAAATAAGTCTTTGGGGTTGATTTATTTATTCCTTAAACATTTTAAATGTATTTATATATTAAAATGTTTAAGGTTTTTTTTTGGTCTAAATTTTAGAATGTTTTCTTACTTCGCGTTATATCAAATTAAAGAAAACTAATTTATGATTGTTGATGCTTAAAAGCAATATATTTACACATCATTATGTGATAAAAAAGGCCCTTAATAGTTAACAATGATTCAAACCACCAAAGCGATAGTAATTAATACCATAAAATTTGGGGATACTAGTTTAATAGCAACTTGTTATACTAAAGAATATGGCATAAAATCCTACATGCTTAAAGGCATTTTGACCTCAAAAAAATCGACCGTAAAGCTGGCTTATTTTCAACCATTAATGGTGCTGAATTTAACGGCAAATCATAACAACAAAGGCGCTTTAAACTTTATTAAAGATGTTGAAGTGCTTAACTTTAATCATTCTATTTATTCAACCATAAAAAAGCAGACTATCGCTTTATTTTTGTCGGAAGTGGTTCATTTTTCCATTCGTGAAGAAGAACAAAACAGTCAGCTTTTCCAATACCTTGAGACTTCTTTTTTGTGGCTGGAGACCCATGATAATTGTTCCAATTTTCATTTGCTTTTTTTGCTGAATTTGACCAAATTTTTGGGGTTTTATCCTGATATGAAAGCGCCCAATGCTTCTTATTTTGATTTACAAGAAGGAAGTTTTACCAACGAGAAAAAATTTAATGCAGTTTCCGGTGAGGATTTAGTGCAATTTAAGAAACTTTTAGGCATAAATTTTGATGTGTTGCATGAAGTTGATTTTAGTGTGTCAAACCGACAAACTGTATTGTCAATTTTAATTCAATATTTTGAATTGCATCTAAGTGGCTTTAGAAAGCCAAAATCATTAACTGTTTTAAAAGCTGTTTTTAGCTAATTATGAGGTTTTTTGCATTATTAATACTTTTTTTAATTACACTATCAGTTAAATCACAACAGGTTAAGGTTATCGACCGCGAAAGCAAATTTCCAATTCAAAATGTAACTATTTATAATGACAACAGAGATTTAGTAGTTTATACCAATAAAAATGGAATTGCAGATTTATCCGGTTTTAAAGATTCTGATGTTATTTCATTCAATCATTTATCTTTTATAGAATATGAAATTTTAAAAAATAAGTTGAGTGTTATTGAGTTTGTTGTTTATTTAACCAATAGGGCCGAACAATTGGATGAAGTGGTTTTATCGGCATCAAGAGGAAAAGAAACACGTAGCCGAATTGCGGAAACGATAGCAATTACTTCAAAGGAAGAAATAAGAATGCTCGCGCCGCAAACCACAGCCGATTTGTTAGCAAATTTGCCAGGTATAAAAGTGCAAAAAACACAATTGGGCGGTGGAAGTCCAGTTATTAGAGGAATGGAAGCGAATCGGGTTTTGTTGGTGGTTGACGGCGTTCGTATGAACAATGCAATTTATAGAACAGGTCATCTTCAAAGCTCCATCACTGTTTCTCCAACTGTTTTAGACCGCACAGAAATTATTTATGGTCCTTCATCTGTAATTTACGGTTCCGATGCATTGGGAGGCGTTATCAATTATTTCACCAAGACACCAGAAATTAATATTGAAAAAAC
The DNA here is from genome assembly GCA_945903795.1 of Lutibacter flavus. Taxonomy (GTDB): domain Bacteria; phylum Bacteroidota; class Bacteroidia; order Flavobacteriales; family Flavobacteriaceae; genus Lutibacter; species Lutibacter flavus_A. Next base: position 18,617 of record CAMDPE010000001.1, read on the forward strand.
CATAAACACTTCTGTTTTATCCCGATACAGTACTGCCAATGATGAAAAAACAATTCATTTGGATGTTGAAGCCGGATTCAAAAAATGGGCTTCATTTACAGCAGTTTCTTATTCAGATTTTGGTGATTTAAAAATGGGAAAAAACAGAAATCACGGCTTTGACGATTGGGGGAAAGTTTTTCAATATTCCAACAATACCAATTCATTTTATAATCCGGAAGGAGTCATAAATTCAAATCCGGCTTTGCAAAAAAATACTGGATATAATCAGTTAGACTTGCTGCAAAAAATTTATTTACCATTGAGTAAAAAGTCCGACCTTGCCTTTAACATTCAATACTCAACATCATCCGACATTCCAAATTTCGATAATTTAGCTGAGGTTTCCAGCGGCAAACTGCGCTATGCTGAAGCCTACTATGGGCCGCAAAAAAGGTTTTTGGCTTCCACAAGTTTACACTTCAACCCAAATTATTCTTGGATGGAAAAAGGAAGCATTATTTTTGCGTTTCAACAAATTGAAGAATCCCGTGTTGAACGCAGAATGAATAGTTTGGATCGATTTTATCGCGCTGAAAATGTAGATGTTTACAGTTTAAACGGCGATTTTTCCGTTCCTCTAAATCAGGCAAAAAATAGAAATCTATCTTACGGATTTGAATTTACCCACAACGATGTGAATTCAACCGCCATTGGAAAAAAAATTGAGGTTAATGGAACCGAAATTACAGGATTTTTAAATGATTTTATAATCCAATCGCGATATCCTGACGGAGGAAGCCAATATTCAAGTGCCGCATTATACACCAATTATCGCCAAAACATTAGCAAAAAATCAACCCTTAATACGGGAATCCGACTTACATCTACTTTTTTAAAAGCACTTTGGGTTGATGATACATTTATTATCTTACCCAATATGCAAGTTTATTCGGACAATAAAGCGGTGTCGGCCACAGCAGGCTATGTTTACAAACCAACCGGCAATTGGCAAATTAACACGCTTGTTTCTTCAGGATTCCGTTCCCCAAATATTGATGACATTGGTAAAATTCGTTATAAAAGCGGACAAGTAACAGTGCCTAATATTTACTTAAAACCAGAATATGTGTATAATTCCGAACTTGGATTAATCCGCTATTTTAACAACAAAAAGTTTTTGGTAAGCGCCAACGCTTATTACACCTTGCTTCATCATTACATCGCTCGTGGCGCTTACGAAATTAATGGCCAAAACACACTATTATACGACGGCGAAACAGCAACAACCATGGCAAATATCAACAATAAAAATGCTTATATTACAGGAGGAACGCTCAGTTTTCAAGGAACTATTTTCAATCATTTTAAAACCAACGGTTCTGTAACATACACTAAAGGTAAAAGTTACGATAAAAAATTGCCGTTATCTTCTATTCCTCCACTATTTGGCAATTTGGAAGTGAGTTATTGCCATAACAAATTTCAAACAGGTTTGAATTACCGGTTTAATGCCGCAAAAAAATTAAGCGAATATAATTTGGAAGAAGGCATAGACAACATTGAACAAACGCCTTTTATGGCAGAAACCAACAATTATTATGGTACGCCAAAATGGAGCACCTTAAATTTAAATACCAATTATCAGTTTACCGACTCATTTTCATTATCCTTCAAAGTTGATAATATATTTGATGTGCATTACAAAGAATTCGCATCTTCCATCAGTTCTCCAGGCCGTAATTATGTGGGCAGTTTATTGCTTAAGTTGTAAAAAGGGATAAATGATTAAAAATAATATATTGGGCGTTTCCCTGCAGGTCAGGTTTTTCGTTTCAATCTGTCATTGCCAAAATCAAAGCAATTTCTTAGTCAACTTTTAAAATCGCAACGCCAGGATTTTCACTTCAACCCTTAACGCAAATACTAAAGGGCAATTATAAAGAAGTTTTTTTTCGGTATTTTGCCCATCTAGCCTTAATTTATCCCTCGTTGTTTCTTTTTATTTTTATTTTAATTAACTATAAATGTTGAAGTTAAATAAATATTCTATATATTTATTTTCTAAAAACTGCACTGTTATGAAAAATCAACCAACCATGGCTCCAAAAGACCCTAACCCTATTATTGAGTATTTCTTTCAAACACTTGTTTTTTACCACCCTAAACAAACATATCAATTTTTTTGATGCTTTTGATTTTTAGGCTATTTCTTTCCTAAATTTTATGTAACAGAAAAAATTATTGAATAATAATTTTTTTCGATTTTCTCTATTTCACTAATTAAAATGCTAGCTATGAAAAAATATTTGCTGCTTTTGATGATATGTTTTTGCATATTTGAAACGTTTTCACAAACAACAATTGGATCTTATAATTTTGACAACGGATTTCAAGGTTGGACTGATGGAGGAGATGATGCGGGATTGAATACATCAAGCAATTATGCTTGCAGCAGTTCAGGAAGTGTTTATTCAAGAGACAATGATACTGGAGAAAATAGAGTTACATCTCCAAACCTGGCATTATCGGGATATGGATCAGTTGATATTTCATTTTGCTATAAATCCAGAAACCTTGATTCTGGTGAAGGATTTAATTTAGAATATTACAACGGTACTAATTGGGTTCCTTTAAAAACCTATAAAAAAGGAACGGACTTCACAAGTAATGACACGTCGTATAACTTTACATTTAAACTAAATGCTTGTGACTATACTTTTGCCAATACATCTAAATTTCGATTTGTTGGAACAGCTAATAATTCCGATGAATATAATTATTTTGACAATGTTGAAATTGTTGGACATGTTGCATCACCTGAAATTAATATTCTTGGAAACGGAAACTCAATTTTAAATGGAGATGCAGTACCAACAAACATAGACAATACCGATTTTGGTTCTGTTGCTGTCTCTGCCATTGTAACTAATATATTTACCATAGAAAACTTAGGGAGTTCCCTTTTAAATTTAACAGGTACGCCAATAATTTCCGTAAGTGGAAATGCAGCATTTACTGTTTCTATGCAACCATCAGGAGCAACAATCGCTTCTTGCAGTAGCCGAACTTTTTCAGTTAAATTTAATCCTACGGTATCTGGTGTGCAATCTGCAATTATTTCAATTGCAAATAACGATGCCAATGAGAATCCGTATACGTTTACCGTTCAAGGTCAGGCAGAACAAAACTTTTACGATAGTGATGGGGACGGTGTTTTTGATAATATAGATATTGATGACGATAATGATGGGATTAGAGATGATTTAGAAGAAGGAAATTGTAGAATTACCAATGGACAAAGTGTAACATATAAATTTTTAAATGAAACTTTTGGAGCAGGAAACCGGACAACCATCAACACAACTTATGCTGCAACAACTACTTATATTTATGAGTCAGGAGGAGATTTAAATGATGGAGAATATACGGTTGGCTCATCAGCACAAATTGCTTCTTGGGCAAATGATTATTGGTATATGGGAGGAGACCATACTCCTGGAGACACCAATGGAAGAATGGCAATGTTCAATGCCGATAATACTCCTGGAATCTTTTATACAGCAACTATTTCCGGGGCATTACCAAATATCCCAATTACCTATAGCTTTTGGGCAATTAATCTTGATAGAACAGATGCTAGTCAAAATCCAATAAGAGCACTGCCAAACATTAAAGTTGAATTTAGAGATTTGAGTAATAATTTATTGGAAACTGTAAATACTGGCGATATTTCATTAACAACTGTAGGTAATTTAGCAGGTGACTGGCGAAATTTTACAGCCAATCTTAATTTGCCTGTAAGTGCTTTTAAAGTAATTTTTATTAATAATAAACCTGGAGGAATAGGAAATGACCTGGCCATTGATGATATTGAAATTAAGCAAACGCTTTGTGACACAGATAATGATGGCGTTGCCGATGTTTTTGATTTGGACAGCGATAACGACGGTATTCCAGATATTTTGGAAGCTGGTTTGGGACATTTAAGCAATGGAACCGGCCGAATTGTAGTTGCTTGGATAGATGCCAACAACAATGGACTTCATGATTCAGCTGAATCCATTATCATAAACGCTGCAAGCATTCCTGATTCTGACGGTGACGGTGTGCCAAACTACTTGGATTTGGATAGTGATAACGACAGTATTTTTGACGTGGATGAATCTGGCGCTGGAAACAGCAATGCAACCATTAATTTTGTAAATAACTATGAAAATGGTGATGGTGATATCAACGGAGATGGTGTTGGTAATGGATTGGAATCGGAAACATTCAGAAATAAAGACACCAACGGCGATGGAATTATGGAGGGATTTGGTGACGGTATTTTAGATATTTACGATTATGGAACTGGTGCAAACCAATATGGAAATCTGGGACAGGGTTTAACAGGAACTGGCTGGAAGGATTATGTGAAAGATACCGACAATGATGGAACTCCAGACTATTTGGATACCAAATCCAACGGAATAACATTTGACATTGCTGGTACTTTATATGCAAGTTTAGATAATAATGGAGACGGAAAAATTGATGGCAACACAGACATTGACCATGACGGAATATTGGATGCTTTTGATACAAACACGGCCGTTTTTGGCTCGCCAAGAAATTTAAACCAAAAATTACATTTGTATTTTGATGGCAGAAACGATTATATTGAAGAGGATAATGGAACCAATATTGTAAATGGATTGTCTCAAGCCACTATGATGGCTTGGGTAAAATTGGATCCGAATTTTTCAAAAAATGGCGCCATAATGGGACAAACAAATTTTTGGATACGCATTAATGGAAGTAGAAGGTTAAGTGTTGAAATTCCAGACACCAAACCCTTCGCAACTCCTTCAGGAATACCACTTCTATCCTTAAACATATGGACTCATGTTGCTGCGGTTTTTGAAGGATCAAATACTTCAGAAAAAGTTAAATTATATATAAACGGAGAAAAAGTTGCCAGTACAAATCCAACAGGGTTAGGGGCAACTATTCCGACAAGTTCAAACACAAAATTTAGGATTGGAAGAGCTCCTTCAAATTTGGATATTAATAATACAACGCCCGATATGTTCAAAGGCGAAATGGATGAAGTCAGAGTTTTTAATAAAGCCTTAACCGAAGAGGAACTTCAAAAAATGGTGTATCAGGAATTAAATGATGTAAACGGATTTAATAGTGGTGTTGTTATTCCGAGGGAAATTTCACCCACAATTGGCGCCAATTTGGTGAGGTATTTCAGAATGGATACTTACAAAGACGATATATTAGACAATTTAAAAACGCCTGTCATTGATGCTTTAACAGGGGCAAAATTGTACAACATCAAAAATATTTATCCGCAAACCGCCCCATTGCCTTATGAAACAAAAGCTGATGGAGATTGGTCTAATGTTGCAAGTTGGTTACACGGAGGTGTTTGGGACATTGCTTCCGAAGCAACAAACAAGGATTGGGCAATTGTGCATATTAAAAATGATGTTACAACGTCAAAAAGGCACAGCACCTCCGGACTTATTGTTGATGCAACTAAAAAATTATCCATCAAAACAAGCAAAGAACTAAAAAACACTTGGTATTTGGAATTGGACGGCTTTATAGATTTGGAGGATGAATCACAGTTAGTGCAAACTGAAAATAGCATTTTAGACCAAGACAGTGGCGGTTTTATAGAACGCGATCAACAAGGAACGGCTAATAGTTTTAATTATAATTATTGGTCGTCATCCGTTGGGGCAATAACGCCTTTGGGAATTAACCAAAAAGGAACTGGTGTGGCAAGCACAAATGCAAGCCACAAATTAGTGGATATTTTAATGGATGGTACAATTGCCAGTGAACCAAACAAAAATGGAATCATTAATTTTCTACCAACACATGGGTCGGCCGATGCTGGTATTACAACACCAATTATCATCAGCTCCTATTGGTTATATACTTTTAACGGAACAGATAATAGTTATGGCGCCTGGAAATCCATCAACAAAAATACTGCTTTGTTGGCTGGTGAAGGCTATACAATGAAAGGAACTTCAGGTGCCGTAAATATTGGAAACCAACAGAATTATGTTTTTAAGGGAAAACCAAATAATGGCGATTTTACCTTGTATATTGCTCCTGGCAACGACAGATTAATAGGAAATCCGTACCCTTCAGCAATGGATGCCGATGAATTTATAAAAGACAATATCAAAGAAACCATCAACAGTAAAGTAGGCAGAAATACCAAAAATATTTTTAATGGCGCTTTGTATTTTTGGGATCATTTTGGGGAAAGAAATACCCATATTTTACGCGAATATGTGGGAGGTTATGCTACTTTTACCTTGATGGGCGGCGCTAAAGCCATTGCGAGTGATTCCCGAATCAACACTACTTCTGGACTTCTATCCTGGAAAATGCCGCAACGGTACATTCCGGTTAACCAAGGATTTTTTGTGATTGCGGCATTGGAATTAAACCCGGCTGCCACTTATACAACACCCACAATTGATGGCGGCGATATTGTTTTTAAAAATAACCAGCGCATATTTATGCCTGAATCAATAAGTAATTCAGTCTTTATGAAAGGTGTAAACGCAAAACCTGCCCATACTTCTGAAGAAAAAGAAAAAGACACTATTGAAAATTATCTAAACCTTGATAAAAGACCAAAAATTTGGCTGCAATTTGATTCTCCAACAGGTTATCACCGTCAGTTGTTGGTGGGTATGGATGAAAACACTTCCAATTTTTTCGATTTGGGTTATGATGCGCCTATTGCCGATATTGGCAAAGAAGATATGTTCTGGGTTTTTGACGGCGGAAAATTTGTGATTCAGGCAGTAAATAATTTTAACACAGACCAAGAATTACCCATGGGTTTGGTAGTAAGTAAAAAGGGTTTGGCACGCATTAAAATTGATGATCAAAAAAATATGGATGAAAACATTTCTGCACATATAAAAGACAAATTAACTGGTGAAATTCACAATATTTCCCAAAAGCCTTTTGAAATTGATTTGGAAGCAGGAACCTATTTAAATAGGTTTGCACTAACTTTTAAAATGCAAAAACTAATTGCGGAAGATCTCTCAACAGAAGTTTTGATACCAGCAGAAATGCAACTTACAAATGAAGGTATTCAAGTATTTATGGACAACACCATTAGAGAAATTCAAATAAAAAACAACAGTAATGATGAAATTGTGGGTATTGTCTTGTACAATTATTTAGGACAAACTATTAAAACCTGGAATGCCAATTTTAAGATGCGAACCAATTCATTTCCTTTAAATATTGCAGCCGGCGTTTATCTTGTAAAAATAAGCACCAAAAAAAATAAAACTTTTACAAGGAGGATTGTGGTACGTTAATAAATTTCGATTCTTTAAGAAATCAAGCTCATTTCAAAAAATAATATTGTGGCTTAAATTGAAAAAAACTGCTTTATATTAGATGGATTAAATTATAATAATATACCATTTATTCAATTTTACGAACCAAATAGATGTATTATAATGCCATTTATTTGATTTTTTATTGTTGAATATTAGGAAGTTAAATATATTTTTTTTAACTTCGTAAGTTCAAAACCCCTATAATATGAAAACACAACTACTCTTATTTTTTCTTCACTCTTTTTTCGGCATTTTTCCGAAAACATTTTTGAAATCCGCTTGATTTCTTAAAGAATCGAAATTTATTTTAGATTACTTATCGTAAGGCATAGCCGAAATAGATAACAATTTTTCAATGAGTTTTATAGATAAATCAAATCTCCTCTGTGTAAGAAACAAATAATTATCATGGAAACCCCAAACTTAAAAATTACAAATTGCAAACTCAGCTATTTACTAATGGTGATACTGTTTCTAAGCGCTTATGCTGAAACAATAGCCCAAACAGTTACATCCCCACAAGTTCCTTTTTTACAAAGAACTTCAGCGGCTTCACCTGCTCAAACAACATACAACATTAAGGGAGATTTTACAATGTTGGGTAATACTAATTTAACGCTTGTTAATTATGGTCTCAGCACCAATAATGAAAGTAATCAGATGAAATATGTTGATACTGACGGCGATACCAATACTTGGAATTCTTCAATGGCAACCCTTGAACTTTCTAATTCGGGCGAGAACTCTGCGAGTCAAAATTGTTCATCTATTATTTTTGCTGGGCTCTATTGGACAGGAAAATCAGATGACAATGATACTTTTACAGTCACAAAATCAGTTGAAGACACTAACGCCCCTATACAACAAGTAATTGAAAATTATGAAGTTAACCATCAAGGAGCTATAGCCCATTCGGACTACTCAATGACAGTTACACGTTTAGGATCAAGCAATAATTATTATCCAAAATATACATTTACATCAACTGTTTCTGGTCAACCAATAATTGTGTTTGAGGTTAGTAACAGCTTTCAAGTAAAATATAGTATTAACGGAGGAAGTTGGATTATACCCGGGAACCAAAATATTTATGATAACACGCCAAATACCGACAGCAAAGAAATTACATTTGATTCAGTAACAATATATACAGGATCAGGAATTGTTCTTACTGTAAATAAATTGCGCCGAGATGAAGATGATGATGAGAGTTCTAACAATACAGAAGACCATAGTTTCGCTTATGGAACTATAACTTATGATGGTTATCCATTAATTTCCGTTGACAAGAATTTTGATAAGAAAAAAATATCTATAAAAGGTCCTGGCGCTCCAGGTTATACTACCATCACTGCAAAACCTAACGGTACAAATTCTGAAATTCGATTTCCGGGATCATCCAATAGTGGCATTTTTGTTGGCTATCAAGAAATTACAGATTATGTAAAAACATATGGTTCGGGCGCTTATACAATTGCTGATATTGCTTTGACAGAAGGAACAAATTCCAATCCAGGTTTGTCGGGAGGTTGGGTAATGGTTGTTATTTATGAAAATCCTTTAATGAAAAGCCGTGCCGTAACGCTATTTGATGGCTATGCTTATGTAAACGGACAACTTTCAGGGGGAGGCGAATATGGAAATATTGACATCTCAGGATTTACAACTGTTGGTTTAGGGCCCGTAAACATGAAACTAGGCGTTATGGCAGCAGAAGGAGATGTAGGAGCCACATCAGGAAGTGATTATTTGGCAGTACAAAAACTAAATGCGAATCCAGCAGTTTATAACACGACAAACTATTTAACGTTAAATCACGCAAGAAATTCAACCACAAACTTTTTCAATTCCTCTATATATCCAGTTCCTGCTATAGGTACCAGTAACCCAATTTTACAAAACAACACAGGGGTTGATTTCAGTATGTTTACAATTCCGAATGCAAATAATTCAGTCATAGGAAACAATCAAACATCCACAACTTTTAGGTTTGGCTCAACTTATGAAGTATTTACAATATTCGGTTTTGCGATGTCGGTAGATGCCTATATTCCAGATCCAAAGGGATTAATAAGCGTAAATTCCATTAATAATGTTACAAACCCTGCCATTTTAAATGCGTTGCCTGGGCAATCAATCAATTATTCTCTAAATATTACGAATGAAGGAACGGAAGCCACGAATAACACCATAATTACCATCCCCATTCCTGCAACCACAATTTTTCATACGGGGACAATTGTATATCACACTTATAATGGTTTTACCACAACCAATATTCCCTCTTTTGATTCGGGAACAAACAAAATTATTTGGAATTTGGGCACATTGCCAATAACAGCAGGTCATCCAGAATATATATATGCCGATATAAGTTTTACCCTCGATGTTACAACAGATTGTGCCATTATATTAAACGTTGGTTGTAGTCCCGAAGTTTCTTTAGAAACAGGTGCAATAACTGGCACGGGTGCTACATCAGGATCTTCATTTACAAAATATTTTTTTCAGGGATATGATGGTACCTCTTGTCATTTACCTATTGATGGCTCAATTAAAGTGGCTATAGATGCAAGTTCTTGCTTTTCAAGTATGGCTGGCCCTGATCAAATAACTTCTTGTGGAGGAGAATTTGTTACGCTAACTGCTGCAACAGGAACAGCAGGAGTATGGGAAATTGTTAGCGGACCTGCTGGTGGTGGAGAAATATTTTCAAATAACACAAGCCCAAGTTCAACATTTTACAGCCCTAATCTTGGTGTGTACACTTTAAGGTGGACAACAAATTGTGCCACAACAGATGATGTTGTAATTACTTTTACACTCTGCAATGTTGTCAATTTTGACGGAATTGATGACCATATTAACTTTAAGAATAACTTTAATTTAAACAGTGGTAATTTTAGCATAGAAGCCTGGGTAAAATCGAATGCTGCAAATGGTAATACACAATCAATATTGTCAAAACACCTTAGCCCAAGTTCGTCTGATGGCTATGACTTAAGATTGGTAAACAATTTCATCTCATTCAATTGGAACAACAATTCCATAACCGCCGATCATGCAATTGACACCAACAGATGGTATCATATTGCGGTTACTTTCGATGGCGCTAACTATAAGTTATATATTGACGGAATATTAGAAAAAAATAATTCAGGGGCAAACCCAACAATAAATAGTGTCGATTGCATTATGGGTGCGATGAGCCAAAACACCAATTCACCATATAATTATTATAATGGATGGGCCGATGAACTTCGTATGTGGAATGTTTCTTTAACAGTTGAACAAATTCGTCAGATGATGAATCAGGAAATAACAAATGATGGCAGCGGCAATGTGAAAGGAGTAATTGTTCCCATAAACATCAGTGGTTTAAGCTGGGCTAATTTAGCAGGTTATTATCAAATGAATCGAGCAAGTGATATCAGCAATGGTCATTTAGTGGATAAATCTGGCAATTCCAAAAATGGTAAATTGAAAGGTATTTATGTTCAAGAACCGGATTCAGCCCCAATCCCTTATACTTCTGGAGCTAATGGCTGTTGGGAAACTGATAGCACTTGGACCAATTCTTCTGTTTGGGATTCGCCAAATAGTTTTGGAATAAATGGAACAACAAAAATTGATTGGAATATTGTTCAAACTTCCCATAACATTACCTCAAGCGATAAAAATATTATAGTTTTAGGGTTAATTTCAACAGCGGGAACATTAACAATTGCAAAACCTTCAGAAGCCCTAAATGAAAATAATAGCGGCCAAAGTTTAAGAGTTACCCATTATTTGGAATTGGACGGTGCCATTGATTTGGTTGGTGAATCTCAATTATTACAAGATGAAGGATCAATTTTAGACCAAGACAGCGGCGGTTATATTGAACGTGACCAACAAGGAACTGCAAATAGTTATAATTACAATTACTGGTCGTCATCTGTTGGAACAATAAGTGGCAATATAGCATTAAGAGGAACCGGAGTTGCAAGCACAAATACAAGCCATACATTATTAAATATTTTAAAAGATGGCACAACCGCAACAAATCCGGGAGCAATTAGTTTTAACACGCCTTATACTTGGGCGGACAACACCTATACGGGCTCCAAAAGAATTAGTGCTTATTGGCTATATACTTTTAATGGTGCAGATAATAGTTACGGGGCTTGGAAATCCATCAACCAAAACACAGCGGTAAAAGCAGGTGAAGGCTACACGATGAAAGGAACTTCTGGAAGTGTTTCAATTACAAACAAACAAAATTATGTGTTTAAAGGAAAACCAAATAATGGTGATATTAAATTGCCAATTTTAGTGGGTAACGATAGATTAATTGGGAATCCATATGCCTCAGCAATAGATGCCGATGAATTTATTAAAGACAATATCAAAGAAACCATCAACAGTAAAGTAGGAAGAAACGTGAATAATGTTTTTAATGGCGCCTTGTATTTTTGGGATCATTTTGGTGAAAAGAACACCCATATTTTGAAGGAGTACGTAGGCGGTTATGCTACTTTCAACTTAATTGGCGGAGCTGAAGCCATTTCAAATGATATTCGTATAAATAACAACAATGCAGTTGGCACAAAAATTCCGCAGCAATATATTCCTGTTAACCAAGGCTTTTTTGTAATTGCTGCCTTAGATGCTTCTTTAACCAACACAACAACCACAATTGACGGAGGCGATATTGTATTTAAAAATAGCCAGCGAATATTTAAAACCGAAGCATTAGGGGAATCCGTTTTTATGAAAACTGCGAATTCCAAATCCAATCTTTCAACAGGGGAGAAAAAAGATAAAGACAATGCCGAAAACAATTCAAACTCGAACCAAAAATCAAGAATCTGGCTACGATTTAATTCACCAACAGGTTACCACCGCCAGTTATTGGTAGGTGTAGATAATAATGCTTCCAATCATTTTGATTTGGGCTATGATGCGCCAATTGCCGACATTGGCAAAGAAGATATGTTCTGGACTTTTGACGGAAGCAAATTTGTGATTCAAGGCGTTGACAATTTTGATAAAAAACAGGAACTCCCTTTGGGATTGAAAATTTTTAAAGCCGGTTTGACAAGCATCAAAATTGATAAAACTGAAAATTTAGATAAGAAAGTTGTCATATATATCAAAGATAAATTAACGGGAATTTCTTACGAAATTAGCAAAAGTCCTTTTGAAATTACTTTAGAACCCGGCGAATATCTTGATCGCTTTTCTGTAACTTTTCAGCCCAGCAAAAAGAAAGGCGATGATGATGATGATGACGATGATGATGATGACGACGATGATGATGATGACGACGATGATGATGATGATGATGATGATGATGATCAGCATAAAGCAAATAATGACGATTCAATGTTTGCTGCCGGAGAGTTTCTAGTATATATGAACAACATAAGTTCCGAAATTCAGATTACCAAACCTGTTAATTCAGAAATAGTAACAGTTAATTTATACAATTATTTGAGTCAAAACATTAAAAGCTGGAACACAAATCTTAATGAAAACACCATTTATTTGCCAATAAAAGTTTCTGCAGGCGCATACATTGTTCAAATAAACACTAAAAGCGGCACAACTGTTCAAAAAGTAATTGTGGAGTAAAAAACGAGGATAAGTAGCGCTTTATTTGTTCTGATTTTAAGATTGAAAGGCAGGGTAAAAAATTAAAATTTTCATCCGTAGCTAATCGATGGGTGTAATTGAATTAGTGCAAAGCTTAATTTCACTCACTTTATGGAATTAAAATAAACCACCAATTAAAATTTATGTTTACCTTAACATCATTAGGGTCAATAAATTAGGAATGAGATCTTTTATTCATTACCTTGCAATAATCAAAACCCCGTGATATGAAAACACAGCTACACTTAGTTTTGCGGTATGCATTGTTTCAGCCGTATTTTCGAAAACGTTTATAATTTTATATTTAAAAAACGTTGCGACCAATCAATTCTTTTGAAATTCACTCAATTCCATTAAGATTAAATTTAATTTATTAAGGTTGCTCATAATTAGGCACAAGCCGAAATAGGCAACAAATTTTTTACACAATTTTTCATATAACATCAAAACCCCTGTGTTATGAAAAAACTAATGACCATTCTAATTATAAATTGTTGTTTATCAACAACATTTCTATTTTCTCAAACAGTGATTAATTCAGAGAGTTTTGAAACAGGCTGGGGAATTTGGAACGATGGCGGCGACGATTGTACTAGAGATCCGAATAGCAGGTTAACTGGTGCTTACTCAATCAATTTACAAGATAATTCTGTTGTGGCTTCAGCAATGACTTCAAACAGTATTGATTTAACACCATATGGATCTATAGATATTTCCTTCGATTTTATGGCAGTAGGTATGGAAACAGGTGAAGATTTTTGGTTGCGATATTCCAGTGATGGCGGAACAAATTGGATAACAATTGCCACATATGTTCGTGGTACAGATTTTAGTAACGACACAAAATATGCAAGAATTGTTAATTTAAATATAACTGATTTTACATTTTCCGTAAATTCAAAATTTAGGATACAATGTGATGCAAGTGAAAATGATGACGATGTTTATATTGACAGTGTGGTAATTGTTGGACGCGTTCCCGGTCCTGAAATTGATATTTTAGGCAACGGAAATTCAATTATAAATGGAGATATTACACCAAATAATTATGACAATACCGATTTTGGAAGTATCGGGTTAGGTGCTTCTTTGGTTAGAACTTTTACCATACAAAATACAGGCACCGCAAATTTAACGGTTTCAGGCATTGTTTTATCTAACACAACCGACTTTTCAATTACAGGAGTGCCTTTCACTTCACCAATTGCCTCAGCCGGAAGCACCACATTTACTGTAACATTCAATTCGGCAACAATTGGCACAAAAACATCGACCCTAACAATTTCCAATAATGATACCGATGAAGCAACCTATCAATTTACCATCGAAGCCAATACGCAACAAAACTTTTTTGACAGTGATGGTGATGGTATTTTTGACAATATTGATATAGATGACGATAATGATGGTATTAAAGATACTGATGAAGAAACTGATTGCAGAAATTCGTTGTTGGCTACTACCGTTGATTATAAATTTTTAAATGAAACATACGGCACAGGATTAAGGACTACTATAAACACCACCTATGATGCAACAACAACCTATTGTTATGAAGACGGAAACACATCAAATCAAAATAATTGCACAGACAATAGTGATTACAGTTTAAATGATGGCGAATATACTGTTGGTGTTTCTGCGCAAATTGCAACCTGGGCAAGTCAGTATTGGTATATGGGAGTTGATCATACTGGAGATGCCAACGGCAGAATGGCGATGTTTAACGCCTCTTATGAGCCGGGTATTTTTTATACTGCAACCATTATGGGCGCACTTCCAAACATTCCAATTACGTATAGTTTTTGGGTATTAAACTTGGACAGAACGGATGCACCGGATATTGCAAACCGATTAAGGCCAAACATTTTAGTCGAGTTTAGAGATATAGGCAATAACGTGCTGGCGTCTATCACAACTGGAGATATATCTCCAACCACTAACGGAAATTTGGCTGGGGATTGGTATAATTTTACCGCCGATTTAACTTTTAGCGTAGATGAATTTTACGTGTATTTTATCAATAATGAAACAGGAGGATTGGGAAATGACCTTGCCATTGATGATATTGAAATTACACAAACCTTATGTGATACAGATAACGATGGCGTTGCCGATGTTTTTGATTTGGATAGTGATAACGACGGAATTCCGGATGTGGTGGAAGCCGGATTGGGACAATTAAGCAGCGGAATTGCCAAAATTCCTCACACGGTTGGTTGGATAGATGCCAATGGAAATGGCATGCATGATGCCGCCGAAAGCAATAGTGCTTTAGATACCGATGGTGATAGCGTGCCCAATTATTTGGATTTAGATAGTGATAATGATGCCATTTTTGATGTAGATGAATCTGGTGCAGGAAATTCAGGAGATGTGAATTACCAAAATGGAGATGGTGACATTAACGGCGATGGTGTAGGCGATGGCCTAGATTCTGATGCTGTTAGAGAAAAAGATTTTAATTCTGATGGAACTTCAGAGTACTTTACAGATGGTATTTTAGATATTTATGACTATTATAACGGAGGTGTTTTTAACACGGCTTACGGCAACATAAACCAAGGTTTGGGAAATACCTATTTTATAAAAGATACAGATAATGATGGAATTCCGGATTATATGGACACAATTTCCAATGGTGTCACTTTTGACATTTTCAATACATTATATGCAAGTTTAGACGCAAACAATGATGGCATTATAGATGGAAATACAGACATTGACCATGATGGAATTATAGACAATTTTGATACAAATACTGCCGCTTTTGGCTCACCAAGAGATTTAGATCGAAAATTGCATTTGTATTTTGACGGAAGAAATGATTATGGGGATGATACTTCCGCAGTTTTAAGTGGCTTAAACGAAGCCACCTTAATGGGCTGGGTTAAAATAGATGCTTCTGCAACAGATGATGAGTTTCTATTTGGGCAAAATAATTTTTATTTGCAATTGAATGCCAATAAAACGGTGAAAGTAACCGGCAGCGGAAATACCGTTTCCTCATCAATAGCATTGGCCACAAACCAATGGATACATTTGGCCGCTACTTACAGCAGCTCAAACAGCAAATTAAAACTTTACTTGAACGGGCAAATAATTGACAGCACAAATGTTTCTGGTGCGTTAGCTGTGGATGCATCCTCTTTTTCCATAGGAAGAAAACCCGATACAAACAGCAACTATTATCAAGGATTCTTTGATGAAATCAGAGTATTTGAAAAGGCATTGACAGCCAATGAACTTCATAAAATGGTATATCAGGAAATTCAGGATAATTCAGGAAATGTTAGCGGCGCAGTAATTCCCAGGGACATCACAAATTATATAAATACCACAACCACGCCCATAGTTTTACCTTGGAGCAATTTAAAAAGGTATTACAGAATGGATGTTTATAAAGATGATATTATTGATGATTTAACCACCGAAACCATTGATGTTGGCTCAGGAACACAAATTTACAATATGAAAATTATTGAAGTGCAAAACGCACCATTGCCATTTGTGACCCAATTATCCGGAAGCCTTCCTGTATCAGTTGATATTCTTGCAAATGGAGTAAAAGGAACTGATGCAATTACATATGATTGGTCTATTGTTGATGTTAAACATGATATTATTTATAACGCAAATCAAAAGCATTTGGGTTTAATTGTTGAAAACCCCAATAAATTTAGCATTGAAAACAATACGGAATTAAATGTAACCTGGTATTTGCGTTTGGATGGTTTTATTGACTTGGAAGGAGAATCTCAACTGGTTCAAGGAGATGACAGTATTTTAGACGAAAATAGCGGTGGTTATATTGAACGCGACCAACAAGGAACCGCAAACAGTTTTAATTACAATTACTGGGCCTCATCTGTTGGTCCAATAGGAACTGGCGTTGGCAGCAACAATGCAAATTACGCCATTTCAGGTATTTTGAAAGATGGCACAAACGCAACTTCTCCGGGAGTAATTAATTTTAAGCCTGATTATTATGCAGCAGATGCCGGTGTCACTTCCCCAATTATCATCAGTTCTTATTGGTTATATAAGTTTAATGGACCAAATAATGATTACAATGCTTGGTTTCCACGAATTAATGAGTTCAGTACTATAAAAGCAGGTGAAGGTTATACGATGAAAGGAACTTCGGGCGCTGTAAATATTGCAAACCAACAAAACTATGTATTTAAAGGAAAACCCAACAATGGTGACATTACCCTGGCAATTGCAAAGGGAAACGACCGTTTAATTGGAAATCCGTACGCTTCAGCAATGGATGCCGACGAATTTATAAAAGACAATATCAAAGAAACCATCAACAGCAAGATAGGAAGAAATGCCAACAATATTTTTAATGGCGCTTTGTATTTTTGGGATCACTTTGGAGAAATAAACACCCATATTTTAAGAGAATATGTGGGTGGATACGCAACTTACAACTTAATTGGCGGTGCTAAAGCAATTTCAAATGATTATAGAATTAATGCAAACTTTGCTGAGGGAAATAAAATACCGACCAAATACATTCCTGTTGGTCAAGGGTTTTTTGTGGTCACAAGCTTGGATCCTTTAACAGGAACTACAACTTCAATAGACGGTGGCGATATTGTTTTTAAAAACAGCCAACGAATATTTATAACCGAAGCTTTCGGAAATTCTGTCTTTATGAAAGGCGTAAATGCCAAATCTAAAAGCAAACATGGTGATAAGGAAACTGCAATAAAGAAAAACAAGGTTGACAACAGGCCAAAAATTTGGTTGCAATTCAATTCTCCAACAGGTTATCAACGTCAGTTATTGGTGGGTGTGGATGATAATGCTTCCACTCATTTTGATTTGGGCTACGACGCACCAATTGCCGACCTTAGTAAAGAAGATATGTATTGGACTTTTGATAGTGGTAAATTTGTGATTCAAGGCGTTAATAATTTCGATAATAAACAAGTATTGCCATTAGGTATTGTAATTTCTAAAGCCGGTTTAGTAAGCATCAAAATCGATAAAACAGAAAATTTAGCTAAAAATATTCAGGTTTATCTAAAAGATAAGCTAACAGGAATATCAAAAGAAATAGATAAAAGCACTTTTGAGATTATTTTAGAAGCAGGAGAATATCTTGACCGATTTTATATTTCTTTTCAGCGAGCTAAATTAAAGCAAGATCAAGATTATGATGCTGATGACCCCAATATTGTAAACAGTATAAAAATTGATGAAAATGTCTATAACAATCAAATTATTTCTCAAACGGATATAAAAGAAGCTATTTTGATTTATATGAACAACGCAATCTCCGAATTGCAAATTACCAAACCTGTTGAAGCCGAAATAGTGACCGTTAATTTATATAATTATTTAGGACAAAACATTAAAACCTGGAACACAAATTTAAACGCACACTTTTTGTCGTTACCTGTAAATACAACTGCTGGCGCTTACATTGTGCAAATAATTACCAGTTGCGGATCGGTTGATCAAAAAGTGATTGTTGAATAGCCCCAAATGAGAAATTATTACTGATAGCGAGAACTTACAGCTCGTAATTATATGAATAAAGACGCGAGCCAGCCATTCGTTAAATTTTACAGACACTTTATAATGCGATATCACACGCGAAGTCGTTAAAAAATTATGCTGGAATATCCCAAAAATACAATTAAGTAAGCGGGCTGCAGATAGGTTAAAGGGAAGATAGAGGGAAAAACACTTCATTAATAATGTTATAGTCTCAGTAATACTCGGGCCAAAATTGATCAAAAAATATTTGCAAATACCAAGGGTTTTTTCAAAAAATAAAAAGTAGAATTTGGTGAGTATATTTTATTAATTTCATCTATAACAAATATAAATAGTCAAAAATTAAGGTTTTTTTCGACTTTTAAAACCATATATTTATTTTTAAACGGATCAATAAAAACAACAAACGGTAAGTTTTTAACAACAAACGGTAAAATATATTGATTTTTTGTATTTTTGTTGAAATTTAAGTATTACCTTTAGGGTATAAATTAAAAACATCTTACTAACCATGAAATTAAACACCAACATTACTGAATTACATTTATTCCCCTGGCGATTTAGCTTATAATTTAATCGCTTTTTGTAACCATTTTTGTTAAGCTTGATTTAACATTTATTTAGGTATCATCTGTTTTTAATAACATTTTAAGTAGCAATGTTATGACCAAAACAACACTTCTTTCGTTAGTGCTTTTAGCAATTGGATCGCTTTCTTTTTCTCAACAAAGCGATATTCGCCCAAAATTTAGAATTGGTTTTGACGCACCAAAAATTGACCACCGACAAATATTGTTAACTATAGACGATAGAGCTTCTTATGGAATTGATTGGGGTTTTGACGCTTTAATGTACCAGGTTTTTAGTGATGATATGTATTGGGTGCTTGATAATAAAAAATATGTCATTCAGGCTGTTGACACCATTATTTTTGAAAAACAAATTACTTTAGGGGTTCAAACTTTGACAGGCGGTGCAATCACTATTAAAATTGACAAACTTGAAAATGTTGCTGAAGAAATGAACGTTTTTTTATTGGACAAAGAAACGAACACCTTGTACGATCTTAGAAAAAACAATTATACCACCACTTTACCTGCTGGCGAATACTTAAATAAATATGCGATTGTGTTTAATACAAAAAAAGCATCACCCGATGAAAATGCTGTTTTGGTTATCGAAGATATTGAAACCGAATTTAACGACACAAGCGATAATTTAGTTTCTGAGGAATCAGAAATAGCTTATCCTGCCATTGATATGTATTTAAACTCAATGAATTCATCCATCACCATAAAAAATCCTGAGTTAATTGCCATAAATACGGTTGTTTTATATTCTATAATGGGCCAAATAGTGCAAAGCTGGGAAACCGACACCAATACCCAAAATTTAAACATCCCAAATATTCCAAAACCAGGCGTTTATGTACTGCACGCACACACTCAAAATGGGAAAATAACAAAAAAAATTGCCATTAATTAAGTGTAGCTATTAAAAGTTTAAAGGTAAAAAGTCGCTTAAGTTAAAAATATATTTCTCTGGTTGTTAAATCAAATTTCCTATACTTAGGAAAGGGCTGGAGGTAGAATACACAATATATTTTTCCAACAATCAAAATTCCAAAATACTTTTTTCACGCTTTATGCGTTAGCAGGCTTATTCTCATCAATATCATACCTAAAAAACACCCAAATATTTCAAACACAGCTGTAAATTAGTCATAAAATTGAGTGTTTTAAGCTGTAATAACCCCATTTGTGCTAAATACCAAGCCATTCGTTTATTAAGTTTGGATTGTAAAGTATGCTTTTTTTAAAAAATGTATATTTGAGTCCCACAAATGGTATAATAATTATGATAAAAAAATACCCAATTCTTAAAAAATTGCCCCCATTTATTTTTCTTTTTTTTTCAGTTATTGCTTTTTCGCAAATCACGCAACGTGGTGTTGCTACAACAGGCACAAGTACAAACTCCGGTTTAACTATTCCTAAACCAGCAGGTATTGCCGTTGGTGATATAATGCTCGCGAATATAGCCCAAGGTTTTCATAATAATTCGGATAAAATCAACCCTACTTCTTTGGGTTGGACATTAATAAGTAGTGAATACCTTGGTGACAAAAAAAACAATAGAGAAAGCAAAGGTTCTGTTTTATATAAAATAGCTACTGCGGATGATGTTGATGCTAAAGTAAAGAATTATACTTTTGTTTTAGATGATGATAACAAAAGTGCCGTCGGCGCTATCGTTGCGTTTTCGGGAGTTGACATAATGAGTCCTTTTGATGTTACACCAGGTTCTATTAATGCAGATGACAGTAAGATTGTAACTGCCAAATCTGTAACCACTGTTACTGCAAATGCTGCAATTATAATGCTAGCACAAGTTGGTAACGATCGTTCATATACAAATTGGGAAACTACCAATTCCCCTGACGAACTTGAAGAAATATATGATGAAGAATATGATGATGATGGTGGTGTATCTGTTGGTGGAGCTTGGGCAACTAAAGCTACTTTAGGAGCAACAGGAGAAGGTACTGCCAATTTGTCCAACAATGACGAAGAAAGAAATGGTGGTATTTTGTTAGCCTTAAGGCCATATATAGATCCAAATACTTCAACCGAAATATTTACAACCCCTGGCACAAGCACTTTTACGGTACCTTCTTGCGTATCAAGTTTAACTATTCAGGCTTGGGGCGGCGGTGCCAGTGGTGGAACAGATGATAAAAAAGATTCAAAAGATTCGCGAGGCGGCGGCGGCGGCGGCGGGTATGTAACCAACACTTATCTTGATGTTACTGCAGGTGAAACAATTGTTATTAAAGTGGGTGCTGGCGGTATTATTACTGATGCAAAAAAAGACAAACCAGGGGTTAATGGAGGCAATTCTAGTTATGACTATTCCGGTCTGGTCACGGCAGGTGGCGGTAAAGCAGGTGGTGAAAAGGACTTAAATCCAGATAAAGGTGGTGCTGGTGGTGCTATTAGCGGTGATTCTGGTTCAGGAAGTAAAAAAGGTGGTGATGGTGCGGACAGGGTTGATGGTAAGGATAAAGAAGGCGGCGGAGGCGGCGGAAGTGGACCAGGAGCTTCAAATGCCAATAGACAATCTGGAGGTAATCCTGGAGGTGGAGATGGAGGAGACAAGGAATCTGCAGGAAATAATGGTGATGCACCAGGTGGAGGTGGCGGCGGAAAAGGTGGTGAAAGTGATAAAACCCAATCTGGTAACGGCGCCAACGGCCAAGTAATTATTACGTGGAAAAGTGGCAATAACACTTGGAACGGTTCTAAAAATAAAGATTGGAATAATGATGCAAACTGGTGTGTGGGTGTGCCAACAATAGGTTTCCCAAACACTTTAGATGTGGTGATTCCATCAGGCTTAACAAATTATCCAATAATATATGCAGGAGATGATCCGGGATATGTTAAAACTATAGTTTTTAAAAACAAAACCACTTTAAACGTAAAGGAAAATAGTTTACAGGTTACACACAATTTAAACCTAAACGAAAGTAGCAAAATAGATTTAGAAGGAGAATCCCAATTAGTGCAAGATCCTGGAAGTACTTTTAGTGGCACAGGCACTATAGAAATAGACCAACAGGGAACAGGAAATAGTTTTAGATACAATTATTGGAGTTCGCCGGTGAATTCTAATTTTGCAGCAAAAAAATATTCTATTGGGGCCGTTTTAAAAGACGGTACAGATCCTAATAATTTAAAGGATATAAATTATGATTCGCCTTATGCTTTTGCTGATGGGGATGTAACTTCTCCAATTAAATTAAGTAGCTATTGGATATACAAACTTGAAAATTCAAAGGGTTATGCCGCGTGGTTCCGTGTAGGTAATACAGGTGAAATGTCGGTAGGTGAAGGATATTCAATGAAAGGTTCAAATACTAGCGCAACCGAACAGAATTATACGTTCGTTGGCAAACCAAATAATGGAATTATTGAATTAGACGTAAATGCTGGAAATGATTATTTGGTAGGAAATCCCTATCCTTCAGCAATAGATGCAACACAATTTTTAATTGATAATGGGCCTGCAGGCACTGGTATTATTGGGGATGGAGGCGCCTTGCATTTTTGGGAACATTATGGTGGTGACACCCATAATTTAGCGGGTTATCAGGCGGGTTATGCAACAAGAAATTTATTAGATGGTGTCCCAGCTACTTCACCTTCAAATGTAAGTAGTGTGGTTCCTTTGGGAGTGATTAAAAAAGTACCAGGACCATATATTGCTGTTGGTCAAGCATTTTTTGTGGTGGGAGATTTTGGAGGTAAGATTCAATTTAACAATGGACAACGTGTTTTTGTAAAGGAATCACAGTTGGGTACTAATGGCGATCCGATTTCGGTATTTATGAAGTCGAGCAATATTAAAGAAAAAACTACCAAAACAGATCTTTCAGATCATAGGCCAAAATTCAGGATAGGTTTTGATGCCCCTAAAATTAGTCATAGACAAATATTATTGGGCGTTGATGAAAGAGCAACACAAGCGGTAGATTGGGGATTTGATGCAGAAATTTATGAAGTTTTTGCTGATGATATGTATTGGATACTGAACAATAAAAAATATGTGATTCAGGGAACCAATGAAGTAGGATTGAACTCAGAAGTCCCATTAGGTATTCAACTCTCAAAAACAGGCGTTGTAACGGTTAAAATAGATGCGTTAGAAAATGTTGATGATAACACTTCCATTTATTTAAAAGACAAATTAACGGGCGAATCCTTTAATTTGAGGGATAAAGCTGTACAATTGAATTTAACCGCAGGTAAATATACCGACAGGTTTGTAATTGTTTTTAAAATGCAAAAATTGGTGGCAGAAGATGTGGTGGCAGAAGTTTTAATCCCTGCAGCAGCGCAACCCATTATCGAAGGCATGCTCGTATTTATGAATAATACAATTAAGGAACTTCAAATAAAAAACAACAGCAATGAAGAAATATTGAACATTGCCTTGATAAATTCTTTAGGACAAACTATTAAAACTTGGAATTCCAACTTTAATACAATAACCATTTCTCTTCCTATAAACAGCGAAACTGGCGTATATCTTGTTCAAATAAATACCAAAAAAGGCGCCACCAATAAAAAAATAGTAGTGAATTGATTTTTTAATATTAAATTCTTCAATTTATAATTTTTTAAAATATTATATGGTTAGCCATTTAAATATTTCAAATGGTAATAAAAATAAAACAAACGACATAATAACACAATTACTGCCTCGTTTATTTTACTAGCAGTCAGTCCGTTAAAGCTTATAAATAAAATAATTTATTTTATTTATAAGCTTTTTTTATTATTTTTGACGTCAGATTTTTTATATTTATTTAAACAAAAATATTAATCAGACCCCTAACCATCAATGATTAAAAAGAGTACCCCTAGGTATAAAAATTGGTTGCTTTTATCTTTAGCAATATTTTTATCTTCTCAGTTGTTTTCGCAAACTTTTAACAATAGCGCTTTCCGGTTTTTAATTAATAATTTAAAACCCCAAAACGTATGAAACTAAATTTACCCCAATTAAAAAAATTTCTTCTTTTATCCGTGTTCTTAACTTTTTTGGGATTTGGGAATGTTGTTAATGGTCAATCAACAGGTTGGCTAAGTCCAGCCACAACAAAAGCAGAGAATAGCGTTGGTAATCAGGATAATGTTTTTGCATCAGATAATTTAAGGGCTACTTGGAATGATAGCGATGATTGGGCTGATTATGGGGATTTCAATATTAATATTCCAGTAGGTTCAGTAATTTATGGAATTGAAGTCCGTGCTGAAGGATATCGTTCTGCTTCTGATGATAGAAATATGGATGTATTATTAAGTTTTGACAATGGCTCAAATTATATATCTTCTCAACAATTACCAATTAATGTTTATTCTTCAGGGACTGAAAATTATTTTTCGGCAGGGAGCAATGTAGATACGTGGGGTCATTCTTGGTCGTTAACTGAATTAAATAATACAAATTTCAGGGTGAGGCTTGACGCCACGGGTGGTGGAGGAACATTGTTAATGGATCATTTACAGATTAATGTTCATTATGGCCCTCCTACTTCCCCTTATATAATTACAACACCCGGGACAAGCACTTTTACCGTACCTTCTTGTGTAACCAGCATAACCGTTGAAGCTTGGGGCGGTGGCGGAAAAGGAAGTACAGGGACTTCAGATGGAGAATATGCTGGAGGAGGAGGAGGTGCTTATGCGAGAAGTGTTTTAACTGTTAGTCCAGGACAAATTTATGATATTTTCGTTGGTACAGGAAGTACAACAACTTCTGCAGGCGAAAGTTCAAGATTTAGATTACAACCGACAGGCACGGATCTTGTGAGGGCTGTTGGTGGGCAAAGTGTTGCTAATAATAATAATACAGGTACTTTAGGAGGATTAGCTTCTGCAAGTTTAGGGGATGTTACTTTTAACGGAGGAAGAGGAGCAAATGGTTCAAGTAATAATTATGGTGGTGGTGGTGGTTCTTCAGGAGGCACAAGTAGTAATGGTACTTACACTGCTTCAGTACAAAATAGGTTAGGTGGCACTGTTGCTGGTGGTGGAAGTGGTGGAGACGGTTCAACAACGGATGATGCATCTGGGAATACCGGTAATGGACCTGGAGGAGGTGGAAGTGGTGTGAGAAGAAATAATGGAAATGTAATTGGCGGCTCAGGTGCCAACGGCCAGGTTAAAATTACGTGGACAGTCGGTTCTGCACCAACAATTACAGGAACAACACCTAATTCAAGATGTGGAACAGGAACTGTTGTTTTAGGAGCAACCGCTTCAGCAGGAACCATAAATTGGTACATTGCTGCAACTGGAGGCACTTCAATAGGAACAGGAACTAGTTTTACCACGCCATCCATTTCAACAACTACAACTTATTATGTTGATGCAACCAA
>CAMDPE010000002.1 GCA_945903795.1 Lutibacter flavus
TTACACTTGTTATTTTTTAAAAAATCGGCAACATTTATATAAATTGTAGGATAGGAAATATGGCTGATTTCAAGTACTTTATTAGCCTCTGCAAGATCAATTTTGAAATAACCATTGCTGTTTGATTCTTTATTTATGTTGGTATTTAAAACTGAAATAAAAGCCCCTTCAACTGGTTGCATGCTATTAAAATCAAGTAAATATCCACAAATTATCCCTGCTTCATTTTGGCTGCTGATTAAAATATTTGTTTTTGTTGAAAAGGTAAAAGTTAAAGGCGTGTTTTTTTCTAAATAATTGAGGGTTTCCTCTAAGTTTAAATTTTCAGGATAAGGAGCGATTTTTACACCTTCAATCACTTTATTTGCATACGTAAAAGTAATTTTGAACTGTTTTTCAGCAACTGCCAAAATTTCAAAAAGAGGTTTTGCTTCTTTATTAAACTGTTGGGAATAGTTAAAAGTTGTATAAAGAAAGCAAGTTAAAATCAATAAAAATTTTGGTCCGTTGATTTTCATTTTTATTGTAAACGTACTTTTTTATCACTTATTTTATTGTATTTTAAATTAAGGGGAATACTAATGGCTTGCAAGGCCGTATCTAAATTTGTATGTGTAAAATTTCCTGTAAATAAACTTTCTGCATTTTTGGTATCATACACAACGGTAATGTTATATTGCCTTTCAATTTCCTGAACAACATATTTGAAGGGCATGCTTTTAAAGCTGCTGCTATTTTCAATCCAAGAAGGATTTGTTTCGGTAATTTGTTCTAATTTGCTGGCAGAATTTAACACTTTAAATGAACTTCCTGCCGGTACTTTTATGGTTTGTTTTTGGTAATTTGTGCTTACAATGCCTTCATAGCAATTAACTTCAAAATAATTTTCCCGAACAATTACATTAAATTTAGTTCCTAAAACTGTAACGGTTCCTAAGGCCGTATTTACAGTAAATTTAGCGCCTTTAAATACACTAAAATAAGCTTCACCTTTAAGATTTAAAATTTTGTTATTTTTCCAATTTTTTGGTTTAAAGGTAATTTCAGAATCGGCATTTAAGTGAACATTTGAATTGTCGGGCAAATCAAAACTAATTTTTTCTGCAAATTGGGTTGAATAATTTTCTTCTTTGTTTGAAATAAAATAGTAAGAAACAACAATAATTGCCAACACAGCGGCAACTTTGAAAAAGGAATTTATAATATAAAGTTTTCCTCCTTTTGGCTTGTTGCGCTTTAATTTAATTTTTTCAAGACCTTGCTCAGCATTAAATTCGGGTATTTCAAGTTGATTTGTTGCTGAAATTATTTTCTTATAGGCAGTTATTTCTTCGCTACTTAAATGGTTTTTAAGTTCTTCCTCAGTAATTTCATGGTTAAGCCATTTAGATAAAAAATAATTTTGTTCCATAGTTTTCATTATAGCTTAGTAACAGTTAAAGAGTGTTTTACCCTACTAAATAAGTTATATATTATCAATCTCTTTTCTAAGGTTCAACAGCGCGTTGTGAATTCTTTTCTCTACAGCTTTTACCGTTATTCCCAAAATTTCCGCTATTTCCTTGTATTTTTTTCCATCAATTCTGTTCATTAAAAAGGCAATTCTTTGTGCTTCCGAAAGGTTTCCCAATGCGTTTTGTAATTTGGCGCTAAATTCTTTTTCTTCCATTAAAAACTCGGGCGATTCATTGGTGTAATTTTTAACAGGTATTTTTCTAAAATTTAAAACTACTTTATTTTTTGAGTATTCATTTAAAAATAAATTATTGGCAATAGTAAATAGATATGATTTGCCCTTCCCTGGAATTACTTTTTGACAATTTTCCCAAAATTTTAAAAAAGCTTCCTGAACAATATCTCCTGCCAATTCAAAATTTCCACATTTATAAAAAATATAATTGTTGAGCAGTTTAGAATGGTCAAGAAAAAAATCACTAAAATTTTTCTCGTTACAAAAGCCTGTTTTATTTTTAATATGCATAAAATTTAAGGAGTCTTTTCAAATTTCTGGGTAAAGATAATTTTTTTTAAAATAAGTAGGGTATTTTTGTTCTAAACTGTTACAACCATAGTATATAAAGTGGTAAAAAGATGAAAAAGTTAAATCCATGATATTTAAAAGGACCTTTTTTTTATTGGTAATAATTTTAGTTGGTTTTATTTCTTGCCAACAAGAAATTTCTGAAATAATTCAGCCATCTCAAAGCGAAGTTTTAAAACCAAATACGGCAGAAACTTCTCTTATTAAAAATGTAGTAGCCAAAGACGGGTCAAAAGATAATATTATTGACAATGCAAGTTGCATCAGCATTCAGCTTCCGATTACTGTGGTGGTTAACGGAATAACGGTGGTGGCAACTTCTGAAGCTGATTATGATATTATAGAAGCGATTTTAGATAAGTTTGATGGCGATATTGACCAGCTTGAAATTGTATTTCCAATTGTCATTATTTTGAATGATTTTTCGCAAGTGGCGGTTAATAATTTTGCGGAACTGGCAGTTTTTGTAAATGTATGTGGCGTTGAAAATAAAATAGATGATGATATAGAATGTGTTGATTTTAAGTATCCTATTTCATTTTCAGTTTTTGACTCTGACAATCAATTAGCCGAAACGATAACTATTGAAAACGATGAACAATTTTATAATTTAATTGACTTACTTGAGTCAAATCTTATTGTTGAAATTAATTTTCCTGTAACGATGCTTCTTTACGATGCATCAGAAAAAATAATCAATGATATGGGCACGTTAAAAATTGTCATTGAAGATGCTAAAAATTTGTGTGATGAAGACGATAACAATGATTATAATGATGATGATATTAATTGCACAATCTGTTCCGAGCAACAAATTTCAAATATGCTGGTAACTTGCAGTTGGAGTGTTGATGAACTAAAAATTAATGATGAAGAACGCACGGAGCAATATTCCGACTATTTATTTACCTTTTTAAAAGATGGCACTGTTAAAGCCAATAATAATGGAAACATAAAAAACGGTACTTGGATTATTGAGAGTGCTGCGAATGGCATTTTGGTGAAAATTAATTTTAGTGACTTGCCTGATTTCTCATTTAATTGGGTGCTCAACGAAATTGAAGACGACTATGAAATTAATTTGGAATTTGGAGAAAACAAACTTGAGCTGAAGAAAAGATGCATTGATGGCGAATTGGAGCTTACCAGTATTTTAAATGAAGGTTTTTGGCGTGTGTCCAGTTTTAATGATAAAGGAGTAAACAGAACGAACGATTATGCTGATTTTGTTTTAGACTTTAAAGACGATTTTTCACTATCAGCAACCCAAGGAACCACTGTAATTTATGGAACTTGGAATCCGCAATATGATGGTGGAACTGTTGCGCTTGAATTAGAATTTGAAGAAATAATTCCTTTTAAAAAATTAAATGAAGATTGGAATATTATTGACCTTAAAAATAATAGGGTTGAAATTAAACATATTGACAGTGAAACTTTGGCCATAAGTATTTTGGTTTTTGAACGTATTTAAATAAATCCCAATAAGTTAGCCCCAGAAAAGGCCGCACAAATATATTGTGCGGCTTTTTTATTTAATGCCGATTTTAACAAAATACACAGTATTTTGCTAATCAAAAACCAGTGATCTACAGGCGCTCTTGGCTCGCCAAACTTTAGGTAATATTTAGCCATAAAATATTATATTTGAAGAAATAATATTTTTTCAGACAAATTGCTTTTTCTGAAATTAAATGTAAATTGTAACAGTTTTCCAAACTTAAAAATTTCTTCAAAAAATGATCATTTTTAAAAAGTCTTACAGCCAAAATTTTAATAAAATTTTAGGATTATTTTTAGTTTTTTTGCTACTGCAAAGTTGCAATACTTACAAAAAATCGACTAATTTAGAGCAGGCTTCCCTGGCTGAGCAAAAAGGATATGTAAAAGTGACCATGGTAAATGGCGATGAATTCATTTATGAATCCATTGAGTTTACCAATGAGAATTACTACGGCATAAAAACGGTAAACGGCGTAAAAACCAAAACGGTACTTTTAAAAGAGGACGTTTTGAAAGTGGAAAGGCAAAATAAAAAATCAGCAGGTTTTTTAAGTGTTGTTGGAGTTGCCGTAGGCGTTGTCTCAATTATATTGGCGGTTCTTATGTTTGGCGGCTAAGCTGAGGTTATTCGCAAAATTGTATTTGTATTTATTTTTTATTGAATGTTTTATTTAATTATATTTACAAGTGTTTATTATTAATTTTGCTCTAACCAAAAATACAAAATACAGTTTCAAATAAAATACCTATTGAAAAAAAATACAGAAATTGAAAAATTAAAACTTTCCGAATCATTGCTGAATGAAGTTAATTTAATAATTATTTCTTGCGATGAAAACGGCTGTATTACCTATGTTTCTCCAGCTACAGAACAAATAATTGGCTATAAAGTAGACCAGCTTTTAGGAGAAAATTGGTGGGATTTAACTTTTTTTTCAAAAGAAGAGTCTCAATTATGTAAAGAAAAGGTTTTGGCATTAATCTCCGGTAAAATAAAGGTAAATCCTAAACCTTACGATCGGCAACTGCGCTGTGAGAATGGCAGGATGAAATGGATTGAATGGCGCGATTCACTTGGCGCAAATGGTGTCTACGTTTCTGTTGGTGTTGACATTACAGAATGGAAAAAAACAGAGGAATTCAAAATTCAATCCGAAACCATTTTAAATAGCGTGGAATCTATGTTAATGGTTAGTGACAAAGAAGGAAATATAATCTACGCATCTCCTTCTGTTGAAAAAATGCTTGGCTATCCCGTAAAAGATATTTTGGGCGATAAATGGTGGAAACTAACCTATGAAAACCAGCAAGAAGCGCAACAAGTAAAAAACGCCATTTATAATTTTGTTTTCTTAAATAAAAAGGACTTTACCGATATTACCAAGCGAAAAATAAAGACTGCAAATGGCGATTATAAATGGATTGAGTGGCAGTTGTCAAAAGGCGTTAACGGAAGCTATATCTCAATTGGAACGGATATAACCCAAAGAATTTCTACAGAGCTTGAATTAAAGAAAGCAAAGGACTTGGCTGAGGAATCTTTAAAAGTTAAAAATGAATTTTTGGCAAATATGAGCCACGAAATTAGAACTCCCCTAAATGCAGTCATCGGATTTACGGATTTATTGCTAGAGACTCAACTAAATACCGAACAAAGATCGCATTTGGAAACAATGCGAAATTCAGGCGAAATTTTGCTTTCCTTGATTAATAATGTACTCGACCTTTCTAAGCTGGAATCTGAAAAGCTTAAAATAGAAGAAATTCCATTCAACTTGCACAAGTCTTTTAATACGGTTTTAAAATTAATGAAGTTAAGAGCCGATGAAAAAGGGATTTTTTTAGATCTTAAAATTGAGCCAAATGTGCCAATTCACATTATTGGTGATCCAACCAGAGTAGAACAAATTTTGCTGAATTTAATAGGAAATGCCGTTAAATTCACCAATAAAGGATCGGTGCAAGTTACACTAAAACAACTAAATGAAACAGATGACACTTCTGAAATTTATTTTGAAGTAAGGGATACGGGAATCGGAATTGTTTCCAACAAAATTAATACAGTTTTTGGCGCATTTTCTCAAGCAAAGAGTGATACTTCAAGAATTTATGGTGGCACAGGATTGGGTCTTACCATTGTTAAAAAATTGGTTGGCTTGTTAAACGGATCAATCAAAGTTGAAAGTAAATTTGGAGAAGGTAGCGTGTTTAAAATAACTCTGCCATTAAAAAAAGATTTAGTAAATGCCAATACAGCTGAGGTTGAGCCAGAGTTTTTAATGAATGAACCTTTGGAACTTTCTATTTTATTGGTAGAAGACAATAAAACAAACCAATTGTTGGCGAAAACTAGGTTAGAAAGGTGGAAATGTAAAGTTGATATTGCGAATAATGGAATTGAAGGCGTTAAAAAAGTTCAAAAAAACATGTACGACCTTATTTTGATGGACATTCAAATGCCAGTGATGGATGGCTATGAGGCTTCTAAAATTATTAAGAATGACATTTCTAAAAAAGCTGCCCAAATTCCAATTATTGCGATGACAGCTTACGCCACCAATGCCGATATTAGCCGTGCCAAATCTTCAGGGATGGACGATTATATCTTTAAACCTTTTAAACCTAAGGAACTCTATAATATTTTGGAGAAATACGGGAAGCCTTCCAAAGAAAGGAATTTAAAGTATCTCAAGGATTCAAATGGCGATACTGAAACAAAATCAGATAAAAAATATATCGACCTTAAATTTTTACACGAAGAAACACAAGAGGAAAGCTCTATATTAATATTGTTGATAGAATCATTTCTTAAAGATCTTGAAGATTTTTTTAAAGTCGTTAATAAAGAATATAAAAATAAAAATTGGGTGGTGTTATATGAAGCAACCCATAAAATTAAACCAAGCATTACCATGTTTGGAATCTCAGAAATGGGACCAATTATACATTTATTGACAAATAAATTTAGGGAAGAGAAAGATCTGGATGACGTTGGAGCACTTCTTAACTCCTGCAAAGAGATTTATAAGTTTGTAAAAGAAGAATTATTAGTTGAATTAAAATTATTGAAAAATGAGTGATGTTAGAAAAATTGTTTTAGCAGAAGACAATTCTACACTTTCATTATTGTTGAAGTTTAGATTGGAAAAAGAAGGCTATAATCTACTTATTGCTGCAGATGGCAAACAGGCTATTGAATTGATAGAGCAACACGATCCCGAACTTATTTTGACTGACATTATGATGCCATTTATTAGTGGACTGGAAGTAATTAGCCATGTGCGCAACAAATTAAACAAGCAAACCCCAATTATTGTTTTTTCGGCAGCAGGTCAGGAAGAAATGGTACTCAAAGCCTTTAATTTAGGCGCTAACGATTTTATGGGAAAACCTTTTAGCCCCAATGAATTGGTGATTCGAGTGAAAAGATTGTTGCGTTAATCGTTTAATTAAAAACTGAGGCAACCACCATGGAAATTTATCAAAACTTAATTGAATATTTTGAAAATACACCAACCATTATTCAAGTGGTTTGGATAATGAGTTGTGTTTTTTTTGCTTCCATAGTCATCTTAACAATTTACCTAAAATTTTTGAGAAGTCATTTAAGAAAAAATGAAATGACGGTGGCCGAATATCAAAAAGAATATGAATCAGATCTCATAGCTTACTTATATTCGGGCAATGAAGAAGAAGAAATTAGCACGGAACAACAAATAATTATTGATAAATTGAAAAATTGTTCTGCCGATAAATTCAAAAGGAGAATTATCGTTTCTACATTATTAAGGTTAAGAAATGAAATATCAGGAGAAATGGCTGAGTCTATTCAAAAACTTTATTTTCAAACCAAACTTGTAGATTATGCATTGGCTCGATTAAAAAGTAAAAAATGGCACATAATAGCTACAGCAATTAGAGAACTTAGGCAATTACAAGTAAAGGAAGTTTATGATGAGGTTATCGCTTTTGTAATTCATCCTAAAAAGGAAATACAAAAGGAAGTGCAGCTTTACCTTGTTACATTATTTAATTTTAAGGGGCTCGAGTTTTTGAATATTATAGAAACACCACTTTCAGAGTGGAATCAGATTCAGTTGTTAGAAGTGCTTCAGCGGTTTGATGATCAGGAACTGCCAGAAATAACTCCTTGGTTGAGGTCAACAAATGATTCTGTTGTAATTTTTGCTTTAAAACTGGCTAAAATTTATAATCAGTTTGAAGTGAAAGACACTTTGTTGGAGTTGTTGTCACATCAAAATAAAAATATAAGAATTGATGCAATTAATGTTCTAGCCCAGTTACAGGTTATTGAGGCGAAAAATATTTTAAAAAGTAAATTCAATGATCTAAGTAAGGAAGAGCAGTATGCCTTTTTAAAACTGCTTGAAAATTTATATGAAATAAGTGACGAAGCATTTTTGCTGGAGAATATAATTAATGAGGACTTCGAAATAAAGTTTGCAACGCTTAAAATTTTAAAAACTCTTAGATGTTGAAAAATTTAAAACGTTAAAAACTAAATCAGCAGATCCAGCATACGTTAAAATATTTAATTTTTTAGAAATTGGCCAAGTATGAATGCAAGTATTTTAGAAATTACAGTAATTATTTTTAATTCATTATTCTTTATTTTTACAATTTTTGCAATTGCCTCTTATACCATTTTGGCAATAATTTCTGCTTTTGAAACTGTTGAATACATGAAGAAAAACAGTTTTGTTAATTATAATGAAATTTTGTCTTCAATTATTTCTCCCTCAATTTCAATTATAGCACCGGCATTTAATGAAAGCCTAAGCATTATTGAAAATGTAAGATCATTATTGTCTAGCCATTACGCAAATTATGATGTAATAATAGTAAATGATGGAAGCACCGATGATAGTTTGGAAAAACTAATTAATGCCTATAATCTTGTTAAAATAGACTTTTTAATTAATGAAAAGCTGCCAACAAAACCAATTAGAAATGGAGTCTACAAATCAATAAATCCTGCATTTGAAAAATTAACCGTTGTTGATAAAGAAAATGGAGGAAAGGCAGACGCGTTAAATATGGGCTTAAATATTAGTAAAAATAGCTACGTTTTATGCATAGACGTAGATTGTTTGTTGCTGGAAGATGCTTTACAAAAAATGATTAAACCATTTTTAGAAGTAAGTGATGAAAAAATTATTGCCACAGGAGGTGTACTTAGAGTTGCAAATTCTTGCAGTATTAAAGATGGAAAGTTATTGGATATAAATTTGCCTAAAAAAATGATTGAAAGGGCTCAAATTCTTGAATATTTAAGAGCATTTCTTCTAGGTAGAATGGCTTGGAGCAGACTTAATGGTTTGCTTGTAATTTCGGGAGCTTTTGGGATGTTTGACAAGAAAATTGTAATTGAAGTTGGGGGCTATGACACCAATACTGTTGGTGAAGATATGGAGCTTATTGTTAGAATGAGAAAGTATATGGAAGAGAAAAAAGAAAAATATAGGGTTGGCTATATACCAGATCCTTTATGTTGGACTGAAGCCCCAGACACTTATAAGACATTAATTTCCCAAAGGAACAGATGGACAAGAGGAACTATTGAAACCCTTAGAAAACACAGGAAAGTTGGGTTCAATCCAAAATATGGTGCACTTGGACTTTTAAGTTATCCATATTGGTTTTTTTTCGAGAGATTGGCACCAGTCATTGAAGTTTTTGGTATTTTATATTTTATTTTTCTAATTGTTTTAGATGATGTTAGGTGGGATTATACTTTTGCATTTATTAGTGCAGCTTATTTATTTACAGTGCTTTTTACTATTCTGGCAATTTTTTCTGAAGAATTAACTTACCATCAATACAAAAAGAAAGGAACAGGTATTAAACTACTCATAACAAGTTTTCTGGAGCCTTTTATTTCACATCCATTTATATTGTATGCTGCAATTACAGGAAATGTAGATTATTATTTAAAGAAAGAAAAAGGTTGGGGAAAAATGATAAGAAGAGGTTTTTTATAAATGATATTTTATGTACAAAATGAAATATAAAGATTTTATAAATTATAGCTATAAATATGTTTGTTTATCATTCTCATTAGTCGCAACGTTTTGGGCAATAAGTTTATTTGAGTTTATTGTATCAGCTTCAAGAAGACTTGAACAAATAAATTTCCTTAAATTATTATCATATAGATTTATTAATGATTTATGGACTGGTTTTGGAATTGCGTTATTGTTTCTTCCATTATACCTTATGTTTTATTTCATTAAAAAACCGATTGGAAATATTGTAATTAAGGTGTTATTTTCATTAATTGTAATTGGCCAATTTGCATTGGCAAAATATTACCTTACCACGCTTATAAATCTTGGAGCAGATTTTTTAGGGTATTCTTTAGGTGATATGTACACTACAGTTATGGCTTCCGAATCTTTGTCGCTTTTGTATTTTTTGCCTTTCATCCTTTTTCCGCTGCTTTTTTTAGGAATTAATTATGCTTTTAATAAATATACAAATACGCGACATATTTTAATATCGGCAGGTATTTTGATTCTTGTTTTTGGTAGCTCAAAAATCATTTTTTCCGAAGCATCTGAAACTGTTTATCAAAATAAATTGTATTATTTTGGTGCTGATATTTTTAGGTTTCAACAAGAAAAAAATATAGCGGATGCTTATGTTTTATCCAACAGAAATGATTATCCGCTATTAAAACCCTTCCAAAATTCAAAAGATGTATTAGGATCTTTTTTCAATATTAAGGAAGAAAAACCGAATATTGTTATCATTATTGTAGAAGGTTTGGGAACTGAATTTGTTGGAGAAAACACCTATAGAGGATTTACGCCTTATTTGGATGCCTTAATTTCTAAATCGCTGTATTGGGAAAATTTTTTAAGCACAACCGGAAGAACATTTGGCGTATTACCAGCTTTATTGGGTTCTTTGCCTTATGGTGAAAACGGTTTTTTAGAATCAAATCCTTTGCCCTCACATTTATCACTTATCAGTATTTTAAAAGCGAATAATTATACCACCTCATTTTATACGGGTGATGATTCAAGTTTTGATAAAAAAATAAGATTTCTGGAATACAATGATGTTGACCATATTATTGATGAAAATAAATTTGGTCCGGAATATATTAAAACAAAGGAAAATTCGGGCGGGTTTTCTTGGGGATATCCTGATGATCAAATTTTTAAAAAAATATTGTCAGAATTAGACGGTAAAAAACAGCCGAGATTGGATATTATTATGACGCTCACAAATCATGAACCATTCAGTTTTCCATCAAAAAGCAGTTATTTATTAAAAGTTGACTCTATTTTAAATTCAAAACAGCTTTTTGGTGTCAAAAAAAGCGAAATATTAGCCAACAAAGATATTTTCGCAAGCTTGCTTTATACGGATAATTCTTTAGAAAACTTTATGACAGAGTATGCTAAAAGACCCGAATATAGCAACACTATTTTTATTATTACAGGAGATCACCGTCTTATTCCCATTGCTCAAAAAGATAAATTATGCCGTTTTCATGTACCATTTTTCATCTTTAGTCCAATGTTGAAACAACCAGTAAAGTTTAAATCTATTTCCTCCCATTTGGATGTAACGCCAAGTTTACTTTCTTTTTTACTGAACAACTATAAATACAATAAATTAAATGAAACCGCTTGGATTGGTAAGGGAATAGATACTGCAAAAGAATTTAGAAACATTCATCAGATTCCTTTAATGCGGAATAAAGGAACGATAACCGACTTTGTTTATAAAGATTACTTTTTTGCAGATGGCACATTATTTAAAATAGACGAAAAGTTTGGGATGAACAAAGTGAAGGATGAAAAAATATTGAAAATTATTTCTGATTCATTAATTGAGTTTAAAAAGTTAAATGCCTATTTAACTAAGAAAAATCGAATTTTCCCCGATTCTTTAAATATTTATGTAAAAATTATTGCTGAATTTTCAAAAGAAGAATTAGCAATTATTACTAAATTAATCAACGGGCTTGGTGGTGATGAAATATTCAATTTGGCAAGAGAAAAGGCCTTTGGTAAGGATTATAAAACAGCCATATTACTTTGTGACTATATTTTAAATGAACGCCCAAATCACGCCGATGCCAGAACATTGAATGGAAGAGTTTTAGCTTGGGATAATAAGTACGAACAAGCTGAAGTGGAATTGTTAAGTGTGTTAAAGAGAAAACCTTATTATTCAGATTGTTATTTGGCACTTTTAGATTTGTATTGGTGGTCTAAACAGGATAAAAAAGCTATAAATATAGCTATGAAAGCTAAGGAAAATGGGATTGATAATGTGGAAATTAGTTTTAAATTGGCACAAGCATATAAAAGGATGAATAATTTTCAGAGGGCAAATAAAGTAATAGACAGTATTTTGAAATTGCATCCGAAGAATGAAGCATATATAACTTTTAAAAAATCTTTAAAAAAATGATTTCTAAAATAGGATTTAAGTTGACTTTAATATTGACATTCTTGTCGATTTTTCAAATTTTTGGCCAGCAAAAAGTTTTTGTGGGAGATCCAGATACTGCATTTGAAAAGGCTCGCGAACTGGCTTTTAACAATCATAGAAAACAGGCGCAGGATAGCCTTGTTTTTATTTTAACCAAATATCCCGATTATCACGATATTCGTTCGTTTTTGGCAAGTACTTATTATTGGGATGGAGATTATAAAAATGCAAAAATTGAGTTTTCTTATATTTTAGAAAAGAATAAGCAAAGAAAAGGTGATTGGATTGGTGCAATAAATAATGATTTGAGTGCAGATACGCCGTTTAGCGCACTTGATTTGGCTGAGAATGCTTTACAATATTTCCCTAATGATGCTGAAATACTTTACTTGAAAGCAAAAGCTCAGGAAAACTCAAATAACCCTGAAGATGCGTTTAGTACTCTTGACCTTATTTTGGCCCAAAATCCCAACGATCAAAAAGCGATTGATTACAAAAAAAACCTGACCAATACTTTGAGCTATAATACTATAGGAATTAAATCGTCTGTCGATTTATATTCAGGAACTTTTGATCCAATGCAATATTACACGTTAAATTATAGCCGAAAAACAAAATATGGCAGCATTACAGGGAAGCTGAATTTTAGTAGAAGATTTAATGATAATGGTGCTCAGTTTGAAGTAGATATGTACCCTAAAATTACAAAAGGACTTTACGCTTATGTAAATCTGGGATTTTCAAATTCTTATCTTTATCCGGATGTAAGATATGGTGGAGAATTGTATAAATCATTGCCTAAAAGTTTTGAGGCATCTTTAGGTTTTAGAGCACTTAAATACAATACCACCACTACTATTTACACGGGTTCTGTTGGTTGGTACACAGGGAATAGCTATTGGTCTTTTCGTCCATATTTGACTCCTGGAGATTCAGGAACCAGCAAATCTGGAGTTTTAAATTACAGAAAGTACAGAAGCGATGCCGATAATTATTTTAGCATTTCTGCAGGAATGGGTTTTTCTCCTGAATTTGAAAGATTTAGTTTGGCAGGGAATGAAGATGCTATAATAAAATTGAAGTCGCAAAAACTGAATGCTGGCTATTATTTTACTTCGTCAGATAAACAAAATGCTTGGGGGATTTTATTTGGAGTTGCACATCAGGAAATTAGTTTTAAGCCCGGAAGTTACTTTTGGATTTACTCTATTGGCCTTAATTGGGACCTAAAATTCAGATAAAATGACCAAGGAAATTGAACGGAAATTTTTAGTGATTGGGGACTTTAAAAAACACGCCATAAAAAGCCATAAAATATCGCAAGGCTATTTATCGACAGTGCCAGAAAGAACGGTGCGTGTCAGATTACGCGACCATCAAGGCTTTATCACCATAAAAGGAATAAGCAACGCCCTCGGAACTACACGTTTTGAATGGGAAAAGGAAATTCCCGTGAGTGAAGCTGAAAATTTATTGTTGCTTTGTGAACCAACAATCATAGAGAAAACAAGGTATATTGTTCCCACAAACGACAACCTGTATTTTGAAGTT
Organism: Lutibacter flavus; assembly: GCA_945903795.1. GTDB lineage: Bacteria > Bacteroidota > Bacteroidia > Flavobacteriales > Flavobacteriaceae > Lutibacter > Lutibacter flavus_A. The sequence goes on from CAMDPE010000002.1 coordinate 13,568, forward strand.
GATGAATTTTTGGGAGAAAACAGCGGTTTGTTAATTGCCGAAATTGAGCTTCCAAATGAAAATACAAAATTTATAAAACCAAGTTGGCTGGGTGAAGAGGTTACCGGGCAATTAAAATACTACAATGCGCTTTTGGCTAAAGAGCCATTTAGGGAATGGTAATGTAATAAATCAGGAAAAATTTATTTAATGTTTTATTGAATGTTTGTCGGTTTGTACTAAATCCGATTTGAGCATAAATTTTATAAATTGTTATGCGTTCGGCTTTTATTTTTTATAATATAAACTTCACCTTCTTGTCCTTCAAAGTCAAATGATTTTAGATAAATCAATCCAATTTTTTCTAATACTCTAATTGAACCTAAATTTTCTTTCATTGCTCTTCCAACAATTTCAGTCATCTTATATTTACTAAATCCTAAATTAATACAAGCCTGGGCTGATTCTGTTGCATACCCTTTATTCCAATGTTTCTTAAAAAATCTAAATCCAATATCATATTCGTCAAGGTTCGGTGTGTATTTTAGTCCACACCAACCTAAAAATTCATCATTTGTTTTATTTATCACAGCCCAACGTCCGAAGTCATATTTTTTATAATGGTTGTAATTTGCTAAGAACATCTTTGCATTATCGACACTTTCAAAAGGTTCGTCTCCTGTATATTTTATTACGTCAGGATCGAGATTTAAAAGATACGCATTTTCAGCATCGTTAATAGTCATCTCTCTTAAATAAAGTCGATCTGTTTCTAATATTCTCACTTTATTAATTCCCTATTTTGTTTGTATCCGTTATTCTTTTTACGAGCATTTCCCTGAGTTCTGCTGACGCATAACACTTGATAAATCAGAATTTATTAATATTCCACCCAAATTTTTTAATAATTGCTCATTATAAATTTCGAAACCGGATCAGTTGTAAAGAAACGATGTAAAAGAATTGGTTTTTCCTTTGAATTGATCAAGGTTTTTAATGCTGTCAAATCTTTTTGGTCAAAAGATGATTCAATAGGGTAATGAACATAATCCATTGGATAATCTGTGAAAAGCTTATTTTCCTTTTCAATCCACGATTTATTTTCAGGATCATCATTTCCAAGAAGAGAAATTACCGTTTTAAAATAATCATTAAGAACAAACATCATAAACTCATCATCTGTTGGGTAAGGCGTTAAATAAACCCCTTCTTCCAACTTAAAATAATCCCCTCTTGCCCAGGTTTTTTGGTCTTCCATTCTTCGGCTAAGAGTGGTTCCTTTTGAGTCGCTTTTAACTCCAAATTTTTTAGCTGCCGATTTAAAAATATTGATTCTGTCACGCCCTAAATAGCAATGCACATAATAAAGTCCTTTCTCAGTTTCAATAAATTTCTTAGCGTCTTTTAGCGTTTTCTCATTGCCTGAAATCCAAGGCATCATTGGCATATTAATAACCTTAATACCATATTTTTCAGCAAGTTTATTTTCATCTTTCATCAAAGCGGGTTCTGCCGGAATTACCATTTCGTGCAATAATGATATGATGCCGTCATATCCTTGTTCTTTTAGGCTTTTTATCATTTCTTCATTAGGATATGCGCCATAAACAAATTCTAAATTTTTGTATTGATCTTCTTTATTTTTAATATTTTTTGTTGAAATTCCACCTGAATAACTAATTAGCCATTGAGGATTGAAACTAAAAATATAGACAGAAGTGAGCAGAATTATCGTTAATATTCCCGGTATAAACCATCTTACAGCCTTACTTTTTGAGCGTTTTATAAGCCAATGGAGGAGAAGGGCAAGTAAAAAAGCGACAATTACATAAACAACAATAATCAGTTTTCCTAAAATGTTTTCTTGGGACATTTCCATTTCTGTGGAACGGGCGTATTCAGCCAGCCATTTTGAAGGTCCCGCCAATAAAACCCATAATCCCAGTGGAAAACCAATGCACAACCAAAGATATAAGAATAAGATTATTGACTGAATTTTGTTGTTGTTTTTCATCGTTATTTTAATTAAAAAGAGAGATTATTTTTGGTAGAAATATGATTAAACCTACAATTGCGGCAGCAAAAGCGGCAATTAGCACGCCAGTAGCTGCAAGATCTTTTGATTTTCCTATTCTGTCGCGTTTTTCCATGGAAACTTCATCCGCTAAAAATTCAATAGCAGAATTAAATGCTTCCGCAGAAAAAACAAATCCTGAAACAATAAATAGCAATGACCATTCTTCACTTGAAATTTGAAAGAAAAATCCTGCGATTATGGCAATAATTAAGGAAAAAAGATGGATTCTGGAATTATGTTCAAAACGAAATAACCAAACAAAGCCTTTAAAGGCATAACCAAAACTTTCTATCCGTTTTTTAATTGAAAAAGCTTCTTCTTTTTTATTTTCCATAATTCAATATTAACCTTCATAAAAAAGGGAACCTTTTAAAGATCAAATTCAAATATACATAAATAAATGTATGGAAATAATTTTTTTTACCGCCTAAATTCAACATAATCAAATAAGGCATTGTTGTTTTGAGTTGGTATATGATCGCCCATAAAAGTTAAATTTTCCAGACTGCAAAATATATAAAATGGAATTGATTCACCATACTCCAAATTTAATCTGTATAATTCAATATTGTTGATATACCAAATAGCTTGATATTTATTATTTACAATAAGCAGTTCTATTTCTAAAGTGTACCATTGGTTTCTTTTTATTTTAAAAATCTCTGATTTAGATGGGTTACCTTGTGAATTTGTATATAAAAGCAAATCATCAACTTTAGCATTTAGTTTTTGGCGAACAATCGATTTTCCATAACCAACTTCAAAATCTAATTCATGAGAATCATCATAATAGAGAAATACGCCAATACTTGCCATATCTCCAACACCCATTTCCGGAACAAAAACTCGCCATGAATATTTTCCGTTAGTAAAAGTTTCAAGAGTCTTTATTTTAGGTCTATCCCAAGTGTTTGCTCTTGTGAAAATATTTAAAAGGCCGTCACTTGTAGTGTAATTAACAACGCCATTCATGTTTTGTGAGGCATTAACCCAACCATTAAGGCTGTCAAAATTTAAATGTATATCAAATGGATTTTCAATCTGGTCTTCCAATTCAGTAATGTTGTTATTGGATGAGCAGCCAAATAGTTGAAGTGCCAAAATACCAAGCCCAAAAGATTTGATTAAATATTTTATTTTAGATGTTGTGTTTTTAAACAGCTCAATATTTTTCATTTCTAACCCAGCAGGTTGATTGTTGTTAACTTGACAAAAATAGTATATTTAATTTAATAATATAAAGACTTAGGGTTGTCCAGGTTAAGATATTTTTGAGCTTTATTATTAAATTTTTTGCTGCTTAAATGAAAATATTAAAGGCGTTTAATTTGCAATAATCTTACAATGGCTGGCATTGAAAATTAGATCAACTTTGTTAAATCAATAAATAATATACGATAAAGTGCCTTGGAGAATAAACCATTTTACAATTGGTAAATTATAACTATATTCGGCTTCAATTTTAAAAAGAATATGTTAGAGTTAGCAGGAATCATTGTTTTAGGAATTATTGCGCAATGGGTAGCCTGGAAATCAAAAACTCCTGCAATTTTGCCATTAATTTTAATCGGGCTATTTGTTGGACCAGTTTCTACCTTAATTTCTGCTGATGGCACAAAATGGCTGGAGCCTGTTTGGAATGGAACGGAAGGCTTATTTCCCGGTGAACGCTTATTTAATTTTGTGTCTTTGGCTATAAGCATTATACTTTTTGAAGGCGGTTTGACGTTAAAAAGAGAAGAAATTTTAAATGTGGGTCCAGCCATTCTTAAACTTATTACATTAGGCTCAGTGGTTACTTTTTTTGGAGCAGGTTTGGCTGTTCATTTTATTTTTAATTTGAGCTGGGAAATTTCATTTTTGTTTTCCGCTTTAATTATTGTAACAGGACCAACAGTTATTGCACCAATTTTGCGAAATATTCCCTTGAAAAAAGATGTTTCTACCGTATTAAAATGGGAAGGTATTTTAATTGATCCAATTGGGGCGTTGGTTGCTGTATTAATTTTTGAATTTATTAGAGTTGGAGAAGGGTATAATTATACCACTGAAGCTTTAATTGAGTTTGGGAAAATAGTGGTTGTTGGATTTTCAATTGGTGTTGCAGCTGCTTATGCCTTATATTATTCCATCAAAAAAAAATTAATTCCGCATTATTTATTAAACGTTTCTTCTTTGGCTATGGTACTTGCCGTTTTTGTGCTGGCCGATTTGTTCGCCCATGAATCGGGTTTATTAACCGTAGTTATTATGGGTATGGTTCTTGGAAATATGAAAGTAGAAGGGTTAAAGGAAATTCTTTATTTCAAAGAATCTTTAAGTGTTTTGTTGGTTTCCATATTGTTTATATTGTTGTCAGCAAATATGAATATTGATGATATGATGTTGCTTTACAGATGGGAAACTTTACTGTTATTTGGCATAGTGGTTTTTATTTTAAGGCCATTAGCTGTTTTTTTAAGCACATCACATTCCGGATTAAGTTTCAATGAAAAATTATTTATAAGTTGGGTTGGCCCACGAGGTATTGTGGCTGCAGGGATTGCCTCATTATTTGGGTTGAAACTTTCTATGCAGGGAGAGCCAGATGCAGAATATATAACGCCATTGGTGTTTATGATTGTTTTGGGAACGGTTTTGTTAAATGCCACCACTGCTCGTTTGTTTGCTAAAATTACCGGTGTATTTTTAAAATCTTCTGACGGAATTATCATCTTTGGAGCATCAAATTTTGCGCGCTTAATTGCTGGTTATCTAAAAGAAAACGAACGAAGAGTGGTTTTAATTGATAACAATGTCGAAAATATTGAAAGGGCAAAATTGTTGGGGCTGGAAGCAATTCAAGGCAATGTTTATTCAGATGAATTATTGGAAGATGTTGAATTAAATGATATTGGATATTTACTTGCCTTAACTGGAAGTCCAGTCATTAATGAATATGCAATTAATAAATTTTCGGAAATGTTTGGAGAAAATGGTGCTTTTAGAATTGTTTCTACTGATGAAATGACAGAAGGAGCAAAAGAAGGTGACCAAATGACTAAAGCACACTTATTTACCCATAAAGATGATTATCTTAATTTGAGTGAAGTTGTGCGTGATTTTCCATTTGTGAATGAAGTGCCAATTACTTCAAAACAACAATACGATAATTTATTACTTGAAATAAATCACGAAACACATGCAATTCCGCTATTTTTAAAAGACAATACCGATTTTATTCATATTATTTCTTCTTTACCTAAAACATTCAATATAGAAAAAGGAAATGTTTTAATGTATGTTGGTAAAACTATTGTGTAAAATGGTAATGTATTTATAATATTAACAAAACCATTTAATAACAACAACTCACGTAATTGCACCTATAAATTATTCAATTTTGAATATAATTTCTGATAGGTGGATTCTAGCAAGAAGAAAAAAATTATAGAGGTTGTTGTTATTTCAGATATACATTTAGGAACTTACGGTTGTCACGCCAAAGAACTTTTAAAATACTTAAAAAGCATCAATCCACAAACGATTATTTTAAATGGCGACATTATTGATATTTGGCAATTCAGCAAACGCTATTGGCCAAAATCTCATATGAAAGTCTTGAAATATTTGATGGGCTGGATTTCTGAAGGAAAAGAAATTTACTACATTACTGGTAATCACGATGAAATGTTCCGAAAATTTGTTGATTTTAAAATGGGCAAATTCTCCATAAAAAACAAAGTTGTATTAGAGTTAGATGGACAAAAAGTCTGGTTTTTTCACGGCGATGTTTTTGATATTTCCATAAAACACTCTAAATGGCTTGCAAAATTGGGCGCTATTGGTTACGATTTTCTAATTCTTATCAACAGAGCCGTTAATAATATCAGTCATTTTTTTGGAAAAGAAAAAGTTTCCTTGTCAAAAAAAATTAAGGATAGTGTTAAATCAGCCATTAAGTTTATCAATAATTTTGAAGAAACGGTCACAACAATTGCCATAGACAACCAATTTGATTATGTGGTTTGCGGTCACATTCACCAACCAATAATTAAAGATTTTACCACCAATAATGGAAGCGTTACTTATTTGAATTCAGGCGATTGGGTAGAGAATTTAACAGCTTTGGAATATAACAACAAGCAGTGGAGCATCTATAAATATGAAGACTTTCATTACCAAAAAGAGGAAATTGAGGATGATTTAGCGGTGGTGGATTCCATTGACCAAACGGCAAAGGAATTGTTTGGCCAATTAATGGCGGACTTTAATTTTAAGTTTTAATGAAACGAGCATAACAAATTTTGATGAATGAAGTATTGATTAATGGCGAACAGCAGCTGTTACCTCTAAAAAATAAAATTTAATCAGATGAAACGAGCATAACAAATTTTGATACGCAGTAGAATGATTAATGGCAAACTGCATCTGTACCAATAAAAAATAAAATATAAACAGATGAAACGAGCATAACAAATTTTGATACACAGTAGAATGATTAATGGCGAACTGCATCTGTACCAATAAAAAATAAAAATATAAACAGATGAAAATATTATATGCCATTCAGGGAACCGGGAACGGACATTTAAGCAGGGCAAAAGACATAATTCCGGCACTCTTAAAACGTGCTCAGGTTGATATTTTAATCAGCGGTACGCAAGCCGAAATTGTTTTGCCTTACGACGTCGATTATGTTTATAAAGGCCTGAGTTTTTATTTTGGCAAAAACGGCGGAATTGATTTTATGAAGACATTTAAAAGAAATTCTATCGTAAGCGTCATTAAAGAAATTATCAGCTGTCCGGTTAAAGATTACGATTTGGTGATCAATGATTTTGAGCCAATAACTGCTTGGGCCTGTTATTTTAAAGGCGTAAAATGTATTTCTTTAAGCCACCAAAGTGCTTTATATACTGATAATGTTCCAAGGCCTTCGTTTACAGATTTAATAGGTAGTTTTATGATAAAAAACTACGCAAGGTGTGCGCTTAATTATGGTTTTCATTTTAAAAAATATAATGATAAAGTCTATACGCCAATTATAAGAAGTGATATCAGGTTGTTAAAACGAACTGTAAAAGACCATTACACCGTTTATTTACCTGCTTATTCCGATGAAAAAATCATCGAAGTGCTGTCAAAAATCAAAGGTGTTAAATGGAAGGTGTTTTCTAAAGAAGCACAAATTTATTATCAGAAAAAGAATGTTTATGTGAAGCCGATCAACGGCAAAAAATTCGAAAAAAGTTTGGCATCGTGCAAAGGAGTTTTGTGTGGCGCAGGATTTGAAACGCCGGCTGAAGCCATTTTTTTAAAAAAGAAATTGATGGTCATTCCCATGAAAAATCAATACGAGCAACATTTTAACGCCACAGCTTTGTCGGATTTGGGGGTTCCTGTGTTGAGATCTTTAAAAAAGAAGCACATTCCCGAAATTGAAAATTGGATTAAAAGCACAAGTCTTGTTGAACTGCAATTTCCAAACGAAACACAGCAAATCATTGACACTATTTTATTCGATTTTATTGCCGACGAAATTAGGCTGTTATCTAAAGTTATTTAGCGTTTTTCCAGTATCTGGGATTGGTTTCTTCGGTTTTTTGGTTCCAATAATCATGGGTAACTTTTCTGCCATCAGCAGTTTTTAGTCTGCGTTGAAAAACCCAAACGGTCGGGTTAAAAGTCATATCGGTTACGCCAACCGTGTACAGTTGCGGATCGCCTTCCGTTTTTATTTTGTCTTCTTCAATAACAACTTCAAAGCCGTTTACTTCCATCAGATTTTTTAAAAAATCCCTACGGTTTTCATCCACACCTTTTTCAACAAAAGTAACTCTTGTTTCGCCAATGCTTCCAAATAAATGATTTCCTCCAAGTCCCATAGTATATTAATTTAAAAATGTATTGCTGATTGAAAATATATAATCATAAAGCGGGCTGTAAACCCCAGCCACTAAAATACCGATGGCAGCCAAAATCAATCCCAAGCGCATATAAAACGGACTTTTGAAATAGGGAATTGCCTGATCGCTTTGTCTTAAAAACATAGCCCTCACCACCAATAAATAATAGTACAATGAAATGGTGGCATTTACTACCGCAATAAATACCAGGATGTAATAACCCTGACTCGCGGCCGCGGTATATAAAAAGAATTTACCGAAGAAACCCGCCAATGGCGGAATACCTGCCAATGAAAATAACGCCAGCATCATTAACAAACTTAATTTCGGATTGGTTCTGTAAAGGCCTTCATAATCGTTGATGTTTTCCTTGTCTGAAGCAGATGAAACTGCCTGTACAACACCAAAAGCACCCAAGTTTGAGAAGATATAAACAGCCACAAAATAAACGATGGTAGTGGTTCCCAATTGGTCAACAGACATTAAGCCCAATAATATAAAACCAGCCTGTGCAATGGATGAATAGGCCAAGAATCGTTTCAAGTTTTGTTGTCTGATCGCAAATAAGTTACCAATAAACATGGTGGCAATAATCACGATATAAATTATTTTGTTCCAAACCGGCATTAAAGGTTTAAATACCGTGAATAAAAGTATCATTAAAATAACAACAGCGGCTCCTTTTGAAATAACCGACAAATAGGAAGCAACATTAATAGGTGCGCCTTCATAAACATCTGCAGTCCAAAAATGAAATGGCGCCAAAGAAATTTTAAATGCCAAGCCCGAAAAGAAAAAGATGAATCCTAAAATAGCCAAATTAGAGCTTGCTAAAATTTCAGCCATCGATTCAAAATAAATAGTTCCTGTAGTGGCATACAATAATGAAATGCCAAATAACGCAGCGCCGGAAGCCAATGCCGATGATAAAATATATTTAACGGCACCTTCAGCAGAAATCCTTTTATAAGTATCGTAAGCAACCAAAGCGGCAACAGGAAGCGTTGTCAATTCCAGACCGATATAAAACATTAAAAAATCACCTGCGGAAATCATAAAATAAGTTCCGAGCAAGGATGAAATGATAAGTATAAAAAATTCCGTTGCTTTATTTTCGTCAACAACTTTTTCTTTAAGCCAGTCGGCCGATTGTAATAATAAAATTAAAACGCCCAAACTTAAGGTTGTTTTAAAGAAATACAACAGCGCATTTGTTCTAAACATGCCGCCAAATAATTCGCCCGATTCCAAAGGTAAAAAACCAAGAACGGTATTGATGGCCAATAAAATGAGCGCAAATGGAATTACGGCTGCTTTTTGTTTTTTGTTAGAAAATATTTCTAATATGATTAGCAATAATAAAATGGCCAATAATCCTATTTCCGAGCGCATTAGTAGAAAACTTTCTAAATTCATCTTATTTAATTTTTATAATAATCGTTCAAGAAAAGGTTGAATACTTTCTTTTAACATTTCACTTAAGCCCAGTGGCAAAACACCAATCATAATAACTGGTATCAGCAACAAGATCAATCCGGTTTTTTCAAACCAGGTTGCTTTAGGCAAATCTTTATATTCCTCATTTGATAAAGGTCCCATCATAATTTTGCCAACCATTCTTAAAATATAAACAGACGTTACCACAATGGAAGAAACAACCACAATGGTCAGTATTCTGTGAAATAAATCGGGGTGTTGAAATGCGCCCACAAAAATGGTCATTTCAGCCACAAAACCGCTGAAGCCAGGCAATCCTAAATAAGCCAAACCGGTAATTACATAGATGGCGCCTATAAAAGGCAATATTTTCATAATACCGCCCAATTTTTCAATTTCCCGGGTATGGGTTCTTCCGTAAACCATTCCGATTAAAGCAAAGAACATGGCCGTTAACAATCCGTGTGACAAAGATTGGATGATAGCTCCTGTCCAAGCGGTTCTGTTAAACATTAATAAGGCGAATAGAACCAAAGATAAGTGGCTTACGGATGCGTAAGCATTCACGTATTTTAAATCTTTTTGCATAATGGCAGCGAAAGCTCCGTAAATAACTCCGAAAGCGGACAACACCAAGAAAAAGTCGGACCAGTTTAAAGCGCCTACAGGTAATAAATACATCGCAATTCTAAATACACCATAACCTCCCAGTTTCATCAGCACACCTGCGTGTAACATGGAAACGGCAGTTGGCGCGGAAGCGTGACCCGAAGGTGACCAGGTATGAAATGGAAATAAGGCTCCGATTACCGCAAAACCTATAAATGTCAATGGATAAAATATGTTTTGTGCGGCTACAGGAATATTTACCTGCGCTATTTCAAAAATATTAAAAGTTAACGGACCGCCATCGGCATTTGAATTGAAATAAATTCCCAAAATTCCTACGGATAAAACGGCAGAAGCTCCCATCAACATCAACGTCAATTTCATGGCCGAATTCTCTTTTGGTCCGGAACCCCAAATACCAATCAGCAGATACATTGGAATCACGGCGATTTCATAAAACACGAACATGGTAAACAAGTCGGTTGAAATAAAGAATCCGAAAACACCGGATGACAACGCGATCAGCGATATAAAAAATTCCTTAGGCAAATCATCTATTTTCCAGGAAATAAACACACCGGCCAACAGCACAACTGCGGTTAAGGCAATCATCACTACCGAAATGGCATCGACACCAATGCTATAATGAATATTAAAAGTTTCGTACCAAACAACATCTTTGGTAAAAACCATAATGTTGGTATTTACAGCACGCTCTTTTATATAAGCAAATATTAAGTTTATGGACATGGCAAACTGAATTCCCATTCCCACTACCGATATCAATCTTGCTTGTTTTAAATCCTTAGCAAAAAATGTTAAAGCCAAAACAATTAAAATCGGTACTATTACAAAAAGTGATAAAATATCCATTGTATTAAATTAATTTATCCATATATAAAAAACAACCATTGCAATCACAACAATACCGCCAACAAATGACATGGCATAATCCTGTAATTTACCCGATTGCATTCCCTTAATTTTATTAGAAACGGAAACAGTCACATTTCCGATGCCAATCATTGAACTGTCCACAACATTTTTATCGAACCAAGAAGCAGAGAAAGCCACAACTCCAAAAAGTATTTTCTTGGTGACGAAGATGTACAATTCGTCGAAATAAAGTTTGTTGTAAATCCACTTATAAATGAAGCCAAAAGCATTTGCAAATCTTTCAGGCAAATCACTTGGTTTTTTATAGAAAATAAACGCGATGATAATGCCGATAATTCCTACGGATGATGCGATTGCGGCCAAAGGCAGATTTAAATGCGCTTCAAAAGGCATTAAGTCTGCAGTCACAAATTGGCTAAAAGGAATGTACCCGGCGAAAATACTCATAAATGCTAAAAATACAAGCGGAATTGTCATTGAAAGCGGAGATTCATGCGGTGTGTGTTTGTATTTTCGGTCTTCACCCCAAAATATGTTAAAATACAATCTGAACATATAAAATGCGGTCAACCCTGCCACTAAAACACTGCTGTAATAGATTAATTTATTGCTTTCAAAAGCGGCAACCAATATTTCATCTTTACTGAAGAACCCTGCAAATCCGGGGAATCCTGCAATCGAAAGTGCTGCAATTAAAAAAGTGATGTGCGTCACGGGCATATACTTTCGTAAGCCGCCCATATCTTGCATATAATTGCTGTGGACTGCGTGAATCACAGAACCGGCACCTAAGAACAACAAGGCTTTAAACATCGCGTGCGTAAACAAATGGAACATAGAAGCCATATAACCCAATCCTTCGTGTCCTTCGTATTTTGAAACGCCCAAAGCCAACATCATATAACCAATTTGTGACATGGTTGAAAATGCCAATACGCGTTTTATATCTGTTTGGGTAACGGCAATCAATGCGGCAACCAAGGAAGAAATAGCACCTACATAAGCAACGACTTGCAGTGCAAATCCGTCTTCCACAAAATAGTAGGCAGGAAATAACCGAGCCACTAAATAAACACCGGCAACAACCATCGTTGCTGCGTGAATTAAGGCAGAAACAGGCGTTGGGCCTTCCATCGCATCCGGCAACCAAATATGAAAAGGAAGCATCGCCGATTTACCGACACCACCCATATAAATTAAAATCAGGCCCCAAGTGAAAACCGACAATCCCATAAAGGAAGCGGAAGCTCCCCAGCCCGCAATTAACATTCCGTCTAAACTTGTTAAATCTTTAAAATCAAAAGTGCCAGTATAATAGCTGATCAAAAGGATTCCTATTAAAAAACCTAAATCGGCAAAACGCGTTACAATAAATGCTTTTTTCGCGGCAGCCACTGCGGATGGTTTTGTGTAATAATAACCAATCAGCAAAAAAGAGGACGCCCCAACCAATTCCCAAAAAATATACATTTGGAACAAGTTTGTTGCCAGCACCAAACCAAGCATGGAAAAGCTGAACAAGGCTAAATAAGCAAAAAATCGGGTATAACCGTCATCTCCGTGCATATAACCTCTGCTGTATAAATGAACCATAAAAGAAATGGTGGTCACCACAACCATCATCATTACGGAGATTGGGTCAATCAATACGCCTAAATCAATGTGCAATTTATCGGTAAAGATGAGCCAGGTTTGTTTGTAAACAAAAGTTTGATAAACACCTTCTAATTTTCCGTCCATAAAATAATGGTAAGCGGTATATAGCGACAATGCAATGGAGGTACCTAAACCCAACGACCCTAACCAACCCGAAATTGAAGCGGGTATTTTTTTGCTGAATAATCCTAAAATAACAAATAGTGCTAAAGGAATCAGAGGAATTAATATGGTGTAACTAAAATCCATTTTTTATAATTTAAATTTTTTGTCTGTTTAATATTTCATTATTTCTGTATCCTTCACTTCAACAGAGTAAATGATTCTGTACAAATTGATAATTATGGCAATGGCCAAAGCTGTTTCCGCAGCCGCTAAGGCAATAATAAAAATTGAAAACACAGCGCCTTGAAGTAAATCCGGGTACAAATAAGTGTTAATCAAAACAAAATTTACGGCTGAGGCGTTTAAAATCAATTCAACGGCCATCAATACTGTTATTAAGTTATCTCTTGTAAAAAACCCGTAAATTCCTATAAAAAACAAGATACTTGAAAGGGTTAAAATTTCGTAAATGCTAATTCCTGCAATCATCTTAATTACTTATTTTCAGTTAATTTTTCACTTCCGTCTTCGGTCTTCGGACTTCCGTCTGCTACCAATTTTCTTCCTTTTGCAATGACTATAGAGCCAATCATAACGGCTACTAAAAGCACACTAATCACTTCAAACGGCAATATAAATCCGCCATCTTCATAACTCAATAAAATTCGGCCGATATCAGCCACTTCTATGGAAGAATAAGCAGTAGCGCTTGTTTCCGGGAATGGATAAGTTGAAATGGCCCAAAGGGTAACGGCCAAACCCGAAGCGCTTAAAGCGCCGGCAATGAGTTTTTTCTTTAAAGCTGTTTTTTCCAATACTAATTCTACGTGATGAATAAGCATTACCGCGAAAATGAACAACACAATAATACCGCCTCCATAAACCGTGAGTTGAATAGCGGCTAAAAAGTTGTAATCAACTAAAAAATAAAGTCCGGCAATACCTATCAACACAAACAGCAAGTAAATAACTGCCCTTAAAATTTTTCTGCTGGTTACTGAAGCAACAGCGAATAAAATAATAACTGCTGCGAGTATATAAAATATAATTCTTTCCATAATATTAATCTTCTATTCCGTCCAAAACCGAGGAACCTGGTTGGTTTAAAATTTTAGTTAATTTACTCCTGTCATACACAGAATTTTCAAAATTCTGAGCCCATACAATGGCGTCAGTCGGACAAGCTTCAATACACAAACCGCACATGGTGCACATGGATAAATGGTAAATGTGTTTGTCTATTTTTTTCTTCTTTTTACCTGTTTCCGGGTCAACAGCCCTGTCCCAAATAATTTCAATGGAACCGTTTGGACAAGCAATTTCGCAAGATTGGCAACCGGTACAACGGTGGCGATTGTCGGCAGTATGCGGCATAACCACTTCACCTCTGAAACGATCAAACATTTTAAGCGTTTCTCGGTTGTCGGGGTATTCTTGTGTAAGAGCGCCTTTACGTGCGTGAATAAAATAACCTCCTGTAACCGACATTCCTGTCAGCAAGGTTTTTATTCCTTTATATATATCTGAAAAATAACTCATTTTAGTAGTATTTCTTTGATTAAATTGTCCAGTTCAGCCATATGATTATTGCCATCAGCATTAAATTCATCAAATTTAACGGCAATAAATATTTCCATTCGAGGGTTAATAATTGGTCTACTCTTAACCTTGGGAAGGTCCATCTGAACCACATCATCAAAAAGATGAGGCCCGCAACTTTAATGATGAACCAAATGACTTCAGGAAACCAGGTAATATTGTCTGTTATTCCGAAAGGAGACAGCCAGCCTCCAAAAAATAAGACCACAGCGATGGATGCAATGATAAACATGTTTATAAATTCAGCCAAAAAGAAATAGGCGAATTTCATTCCCGAGTATTCAGTATGAAAACCTGCTCCCAATTCCGATTCAGCTTCCACCAAATCAAATGGTGCCCTGTTGGTTTCGGCAGTTCCTGCGATCATAAAAATCATAAAAGCAATTACTGACGGAATATGGCCTTGTAAAATAAGCCATCCTCCGGTGCGTTGCGCTTCCACAATTTCTGAAAGTTGTAAAGAGCCTGTCAGCAATACCATGGTTAAAATGGAAAGTCCGACCGATAATTCATAACTGATGGTTTGCAAACCACTTCTCATAGCGCCAATTAAAGCGTATTTGTTATTGCTCGACCAGCCGGCCAACAGAATTCCGATAACGCCAATAGACGAGATGGCAATCAGGAAAAAGACCCCAATATTAATGTCGAATGCTTGAAATTGCTTTGAAAACGGGAAAACGGCCATGGCCATCAAGGCGGCAACAATCACAAAATACGGCGCTAAATTGTATAAAAATTTATCGATTTTTATGGTGCTTGTCAATTCCTTGGAAACCAGTTTTAAAGCATCTGCCATTGTTTGTAAAAGGCCCCAGGGCCCAACTCTGTTTGGTCCTATACGCAATTGAAACCAGGCGGCCACTTTACGTTCTAAAAGCACTAAATACAAACCTGCTACAGCGAATAACAACAAGTAAGCAACAGCAATTACAACCATAATGGTATAACTGGCCGCTGTTTCAGGCATTATTGAATAAATCCAATCTGAGATTGTTTTTGTGATGTTTAATGGAATAATCATTTGTATAAAATTCATGGTCTTTGATTAACGGTCTATATCAGGAATTACAAAATCGAAAGAGGCCATTGTAGCCACCAAATCGGCTATTTTTACGTCTTTTGAAATGTGATTTAAAACAGATAAATTAGAAAATCCTGGTGAGCGGAATTTTACACGATATGGATTTTTGTTTCCGGTACTGTTTATGTAAACGCCAAGTTCACCTCTTGCTGTTTCAACGCGTTGGTAAAATTCACCTTTTGGCAATTTGATCACTGCTTTAGTGGCTGCTTTTGTTTCACCTTCAGGAATGTTGTCAATCAATTGTTCGATAATTGAAATAGATTCCCACAATTCCATCATTCTAACCTGATAACGTGCAAAAGTATCACCTTCAGTAAATAAAATTTCTTTAAAATCAACGCGGTCATACGCATTGTAAGGGTGGTGTTTTCTCACATCGCTTGAAAACCCTGAACCTCTTGCTGTTGGTCCTGAAACCCCAAAAGAAATAGCGTCTTCTCTGGTAAGGATACCAACGCCTTTTGTTCTTTTATGGAAAATCACATTGTCGGTCAGTAAAAGATTGTATTCCGGAATCTTGGTTTTAAATTCTGCAATAAAATCTTTGGTGCGTTTTACAAAATTAGGGTGAATATCGAACATCAATCCGCCCGGTACATTGTAATTCATGGTTAAACGTGCACCACAGGTTTCTTCAAAAATATCATTGATCATTTCACGATCCCTGAATGCGTAAAAGTAGGAGGTTAACGCCCCTAAATCCATTCCCATTACGCCCCACCATAAGCAGTGAGAAGCGATACGGGTTAACTCATCAATAATAGTTCTTATCACTTTAACCCTGTCAGAAACTTCAATTTCAAGTCCTTTTTCAACAGCCAGACAAACAGCTACGTTGTTGATGTGTGACGACAAATAATCCATTCGGTCTGTTAAATGAACTATTTGCTGGTAACTGTCGCGTTCGCACATTTTTTCGATAGAACGGTGTATGTAACCCAAATCCGGTTCCACATTTTTTATGATCTCGCCGTCAATGGTTAAAATTAATCTTAAAACCCCATGAGCTGCCGGGTGTTGCGGTCCCATGTTAATAAAATACTCTTCAGTTTTTATTTTATTTTTTAGTTGTTGGTCAGTCATTATAAGGCTATTTAATAATCATATTTGCTTCATCAACATAATCTTTTCGCAAAGGAAAACCTTCCCACTCAGGGGTTAAAAATAGGCGTCTTAATTTTGGATGGTTGTTGAATTTTATGCCGAAAAAATCGAATATTTCCAATTCGTGAAAGTCTGCTGTTTGCCAAATGTCGTGAACTGAGTCCAGAACCGGATTTTCCCGGTCTTCAACCATAACCTTTAAAACAATCTCATGTCTTAATTCGGTTGATTCCAAATGGTAAATAACACCCAAAGCAGGAACCCAATCCATACCTGTTATGCAAAATGCATAATCAAATTTTAATTCGGGATGCGATTTTAACTGGCTGCAAATACTGTGAAGTTGTTCTTTAGGAACAATGACATTTAAAAATTCAGACCCTTCAGTCGTAAATTCTAAATCGGTTCCCAAGCCGGTAATTATATTTTGTAAATCTTCGTTTGTCATGGTCTTTATGATTTAATACAAATTATTTTCCTTCATCAAAACCATCAATAGGATTTACCTTTTTGGCCATGTTTTCAGTTTTAATTTTTTGTTGAAGCATAATCATTCCTTCCAATAAAGCTTCTGGTCTTGGAGGGCATCCAGGAACATAAACGTCTACAGGAATTACATGGTCGGCACCTTTAATCACCGAATAAGAATTATAGTAAAACGGTCCGCCGGAAATAGCGCAGGCTCCCATGGCAATCACATATTTTGGTTCGGCCATTTGATCGTACAAACGTCTTAATACAGGTCCCATTTTGTTAACAATGGTTCCGGCAATAATAATTAAATCTGCCTGGCGTGCCGAAGCTCTTGCAACTTCAAAACCAAATCTTGAATAATCGTGGCGTGCAGCACCTGTTTGCATCATTTCTATGGCGCAACAGCTTGTTCCAAAATACAAGGACCAAAGTGAATTTGCGCGTCCCCAATTGATAACGCTGTCTAAGGTGGTTACCACAATGTTACCGCCGTTGCCTCCTGGAATTATTTTTCCGGGAAAATCTGCAGGAACAACTTGCTTTAATCCTTCTTCTTCAAGCTGGCTTAAATATCGTTTTTTATCTACTCCCATTGTAAAGCTCGTTTTTTGTATGCGTATAACAATCCCAATCCCAAGATGAAAAGGAAAACAATAATTTCTACCAAAGCAACAGTGCCTACTTCTTTGTAAACAACTGCCCAAGGCACTAAAAATGCTACTTCGACATCAAAAATTAAGAAAAGAATTGCGAAAAGATAATACCCTACTTTAAATTGAATCCAGGTTGGACCGATGGTTGGTATACCGCATTCGTAAGGTTCTCTTTTTTGAAGGTTATCAGATTTAGGTGAGATTAAATTTGATAAAAAGTTTGCACCGGCAACCAACACAATGGCTGCAAGTAAAAATACAATGATGGCTTCTGAACCCATTTTTTATATACTTTTTAATTCGTGGACAAAATTATGGTTTTATAAAAAAAAATAGCTGACATAAATCAGCTATTTTCTATATTTTTATTACTTAACCTCGTATGTTTCTCCTGAGAAGAAAAGGTCATCTGTTTTCTTGAATTTCGAATTTGCTTTCACCTGAGCGGTAAGCGCATCTTCTCTTTCTTCCAAGGTAACATCAGCAAAACTTCTGATAATACCTGTGGCTAAAGGATATTCCAGTCTCACAAGCATTTGATGAAGTGTTTTGTCTTCTTCTTTGGCATTGTGAACCAAAATATCTTCTTGCGTGATGCCGTTTTCACCAATGGTGACCACTTCCAGTTTCAATTTGTTTAGCACCAAACCTTTGTCTTTGTTTTTGCCAAAAATCATAGGTTTTCCGTGTTCAAGAAAAATTTGCATTTCTTCTTTTACTTCTTTGTCGGTTACTTCGTCAAAACATCCGTCGTTGAAAATCACGCAGTTTTGAAGCACTTCAATTAAGGAAGTCCCTTTAAATTTGTGTGCATCAATAAAAATTTGCGTCATATCTTTCGGATTGTTCCCGCCAATTCTTGCAAAGAATCGTGCATTGGCGCCCAATGCCAATTCACCTGGAGAAAAAGGAGGTTGTGTGTTTCCGTAAGGAGATGATTTTGTTTTTTGCCCTATCAATGAAGTAGGAGAAAATTGCCCTTTGGTCAACCCATAAATTTCATTGTTAAACATCACCATATTTAAGTCGATGTTTCTTCTTAATAAATGAATAAAATGATTTCCTCCAATGGCCATTGAATCTCCGTCTCCGGTCATAATCCAAACACTTAAGTTAGGGTTTGCCAATTTTACGCCTGAAGCAATTCCGGGTGCTCTGCCGTGAATGGTGTGCATTCCGTAGGTGCTCATATAATAAGGAAAACGTGATGAGCATCCGATTCCTGAAATAAACACGACGTCTTCTTTTTTAACGCCCATTTCTGGAAGTGCTTTTTGCATAGATCGCAAAATCACGTAATCATCGCAACCAGGACACCACCTAACTTCTTGATCACTTGTAAAATCTTTGAATGTATATTTTTTTTCCGCTGTTGTAGTTTCCATAATTATACCAATAGTTTAAATTGTTGAATTAATTCGTCGTTAGAGAATGGCAATCCTTGAATTTTGTTGTGTTGAGAAAATTCAAATTTGCTGAATCTGGTTTTTAAGATAGAAACAAACTGACCGGCATTTAATTCACAAACAATTATTTTTTTGTATTTAGATAAAATTTCTTCTGTGTTTTTTGGCATTGGATTGATGTAATTGAAATGTGCAAATCCAATATTTTTGTAGCCTTCATCACTTATTTGTTTTACGGCAGAATGTAAAGAGCCATAAGTTCCTCCCCATCCAATCACCAATAAATCTCCTGAATCCGCAAATTCCGTTTTTAATTCAGGAATATTGTTTTCAACCAGTCTCACTTTTTCGGCTCTGATATGAGTCATTTTCTCGTGGTTTATTTGCTCATAAGAAATATTGCCTGTTACACTTTCTTTTTCCAATCCGCCAATTCTATGTTCCATTCCTGGTGTTCCGGGAACTGGCCAATTACGCGCCAAAGTTTTTTCGTCTCTGTCATAAGGACTCCAATTTTCTTTGACTTTCGTAATCTTATGATTTTTGATTTCAGGCATATCAGCAATGGATCTAACTTTCCAAGGTGCCGAACCATTTGCAATGTATCCGTCTGTCAATAATATTACCGGAGTCATATGTTCCAAAGCAAGTCTGGCCGCTTCATACGCAAAATTAAAACAGTTGGCTGGCGTACTTGCTGCAATCACAATTACCGGACTTTCACCGTTTCTTCCGTACATCGCCTGCAATAAATCCGATTGTTCTGTTTTTGTTGGCAATCCTGTTGATGGTCCGCCACGTTGTACATTGATAATCACCAAAGGCAATTCAACCATCATCGCCAAGCCTATTGCTTCGCCTTTTAATGCCAAACCTGGTCCTGAAGTTGTTGTAATCGCCAAATCACCTGCAAATGCAGCGCCAATGGCTGAAGTAACTCCAGCTATTTCGTCTTCTGCCTGAAAAGCTTTTACGCCAAAATGTTTGTGTTTTACCAATTCGTGTAAAATATCTGTTGCTGGGGTAATAGGGTAAGAACCTAAAAACAGTTCCAAGCCAGATTTCTCTGAAGCCGCCAACAATCCCCAAGCAGTAGCGGTGTTTCCGCCGATAATTCTATAGGTTCCCGGTACCATTTTGGCAGGAGAAATTGTATAGGCATTTGGAATCAATTCCAACGTTTCGGCAAAATAATAACCGGCATTCAATACTTTGGTATTTGCTTCAACTAAATGCGGTTTTCCTTTAAATTTTTTATTGAAAAAATCAACCGTATGCTCTAATGAACGATCGTACATCCAATAAACCATTCCTAAAGAAAACATATTTTTGCTTCGGGTAATCGATTTATTGTCCAATCCTTCCACATCTTTCAGGGCTTCTTTGGTCATTGTTGTCATATCAACCTGAATAACACGGTAGTTTTCTAAACTTCCGTCTTCCAACGGATTGGTTTTATATTCCGCTTTATCTAAGTTTTTCTTTGTAAAGGAATCCGTATCCACAATAATTGTGTGGCCCGGCTTTACGGCATATAAATTGGTTTTAAGAGCAGCAGGGTTCATTGCAACCAACAAATCCACATTGTCTCCAGGGGTGCTAACTTCTACGCTTCCTATATGTACCTGGAATCCTGAAACACCATATAAACTTCCTTGTGGTGCTCTAATTTCAGAAGGATAATTTGGAAAAGTTGCGATATCGTTCCCAAACATGGCCGAGGTATCAGTAAACTGAGTTCCTGTTAACTGCATTCCGTCTCCTGAATCCCCAACAAACCTGACAACTACTGCTTCCAGTACCTCAGGTTGAAGAATTGTTTTAGTTGTAATCATAATTAATGTAAATTAAAAAAATTTGTTTAAATTTATTGAAAATTATTGTAAGTTCAACATAAAGTCCCAAAGGTATATTTACTTTTTTAAAGAGGAAATGACTTTTATCACATAGACTTGCATAAATTTTATATAATTTTGTTGAATAATTAAATATTAAAAATTACGAATCATGGCTATTAGAATAACAGACGAATGCATCAATTGTGATGCATGTATTTCAGAATGTCCAAATAATGCAATATACGAACCAGATGGAGATTGGGCATATTCAGACGGAAGTTCATTAAAAGGAATGGTAACTTTACCGGGAAGCGGAAAACAAGTTGACGCTGATAAAAGAAATGAACCATTATCTGATGAATTTTATTTTATTGTAACTGATAAATGTACAGAGTGTAAAGGTTTTCATGACGAACCACAGTGTGCATCAGTATGTCCAGTTGATTGTTGTATTTTAGACGAAGCTCACGTTGAGACTGAAGATCAATTGTTGGCTAAAAAAGATTGGATGCACGGAGAATAATTTCTTCAAAATTCATAAAAAAGCACCGTGAAAACGGTGCTTTTTTAGTTTATGGGCAATAATTTTTTAATGCAGCACGAGCGGGACGCTCGCGCCAGAGACTTAATCGTTCAATTTTAAAACGGCCATAAATGCTTCCTGCGGAATTTCAACATTTCCTACCTGACGCATGCGTTTTTTACCTTTCTTTTGTTTTTCCAACAGTTTTCGTTTACGGGAAATATCACCGCCATAACATTTTGCGGTCACATCTTTTCTGAGCGCTTTTACGGTTTCACGCGAAATAATTTTAGCGCCAATGGCAGCCTGAATCGGAATGTCAAATTGCTGACGTGGAATTAACTGACGCAGTTTTTCACACATTTTTTTGCCGATATGATAGGCATTGTCTGTGTGAATTAAGGAAGAAAGCGCATCCACAACGGTACCGTTCAATAAAATATCAAGTCGCACCAATCTTGAAGTCCGCATTCCTATAGGGTGATAATCAAAAGAGGCATATCCTTTAGAAACCGTTTTTAACCGGTCGTAAAAATCGAAAACTATTTCAGCCAAAGGCATTTCAAAAGTAAGTTCAACACGCTCAGGCGTTAAATAAGTCTGATTGGTGATTTGTCCGCGTTTTTCAATGCACAAACTCATCACTTGTCCAATAAAATCGGATTTTGTGATAATGCTGGCTTTTATATAAGGTTCTTCAACCCTGTTTAATTTTGAAGGTTCGGGCAAATCGGTCGGATTATTCACTAAAATAGGAACCTCCGGATGTTTATTGCTAAAAGCGTGGTACGATACGTTTGGTACGGTGGTAATTACCGTCATATCAAACTCGCGCTCCAATCTTTCCTGTATAATTTCCAAATGCAGCATTCCCAAGAAACCGCAACGGAAACCAAATCCCAAGGCGGCAGAACTTTCCGGCACAAACACCAAAGAAGCATCATTTAACTGCAATTTCTCCATAGAAGAACGAAGTTCTTCATATTCATCAGTATCAACAGGATAAATTCCCGCAAATACCATCGGTTTTACATCTTCAAAACCATCAATTCGGCTGTCGGTCGGATTTAAGGCATCGGTACTGGTGTCACCAACTTTAATTTCAATAGCTGTTTTAACGCCGGTAATCAAATAACCTACATCACCAGCTTTTACGCTTTGTTTTGCTACTTGCGTTAATTTTAAGGTGCCAACTTCATCGGCATTGTATTCGTTGCCGGTTGCCATAAATTTTATGCGCTGCCCTTTTTTAATTTCTCCGTTAAAAACCCTGAAATAAGTTTCCACACCTCGGTACGAATTGTAAACCGAATCAAAAATTAATGCCTGCAACGGGGCATTCACATCGCCTTTTGGGGCAGGAATTTTTTCAATAATCGCTTTTAATATATTTTCAACGCCCAAACCTGTTTTTCCGCTTGCGTGAATCACGTCTTCATAATCACAACCCAGTAAATCAACAATATCATCGGTAACTTCTTCCGGATTCGCACTTGGCAAATCGACTTTATTTAAAATTGGAATGATCTCTAAATCGTGTTCCAAAGCCAAATATAAATTGGAAATTGTTTGCGCCTGAATGCTTTGTGCGGCATCAACAATTAACAAAGCGCCTTCACAGGCGGCAATAGATCGGGAAACTTCGTAAGAAAAATCTACGTGGCCCGGCGTGTCAATTAAATTTAAGATATAATTTTCGCCTTCATACATATATTCCATCTGAATGGCGTGGCTTTTTATGGTAATGCCGCGTTCGCGCTCCAAATCCATACTGTCCAGCAGCTGGGCTTGTTCTTCACGCGCTGTGGTGGTTCCGGTAAAACTTAACAGCCTGTCGGCCAGTGTGCTTTTTCCGTGGTCAATATGTGCGATGATGCAAAAATTTCTGATGTTTTTCATGCGTCGTATTCCTTTCTACTTTATAGTTGCGCAAATATAATGAAATAAGGGTTTAAAAATACGGCACAATTAAATGTTTGCCATGCGACCAAGCCGGCAATAAATAAATTTTAATTATTTGGGCGTTCCCTTTCAGGTCGCGCTTTTCGTTGCAATCTTTTTAGCGATGAAAAAATCGCTAAAAAGTATTTCCACTTCAATCGCTAACGCAAATAGATTTACGATTTTAGATTTACGATTATTTTTATAACTTTCTTGCGATCTTTAAGTATTTTCTTTGCGCTCTTGGCGGTTAAATGAAATTTTGTTTGAATTGTAATTTTATAATTTTTATTTGCTTTCTATCATAGAATACTCAAATCCAATCAACAAATAATCATATTAAATTTAACCAAAAACCCAATGTTTGCTATTCCACCCAGTCGGCAATAAATAAATTCGTGTCGCGCGTTCCGTAATTATTTCTGTTAGATGAAAAAACGATTTTTTTCCCGTCGGGCGAAAACATAGGAAAAGCATCAAAAACAGTGTCCCAGGTAATTTGTTCCAAACCGGTTCCGTCAACATTGATCATAAATAAATTGAAACTCGATTTCGTTTTATGGTTGGAAGAAAAGATCACTTTTTTTCCTGATGGGTGAAAAAACGGCGCCCAGTTGGCACTGCCCAAATTGGTGATTTTTGTTAAATTGCTGCCGTCAACATTGCAGGTATACAATTCCATATTTGTGGGCTGCACAAGTCCCTCAGCCAATAAATCTTTGTATTCTTTTATAGCTTCTTCAGTTTTCGGACGTGAGGAACGGAATATTAATTTGGTGCCGTCGGGAGAAAAGAAAGCACCGCCGTCATATCCCAATTCAAAAGTCACTTGTTTTGCGTCAGATCCGTCAATGTTCATAGTAAACAATTCTAAATCGCCGGTTCTTGTTGAGGTGAAAACAATTTTATCGCCTTTTGGCGAAACGGTTGGTTCGGCGTCATAACCAGGCTCAAAAGTGAGTTGTTTTAGCTGATTTCCTTTGGTGTCTGCCACAAAAATATCGAAACCTTTATAAACCGGCCAAATATATTTGTTGCCGTAATCTTCCTTTTTTGGAACGGGCGGACAAGCTTTATCATCCAAATGTGTGGAAGAATAAATAATGGTTTCATTTCCCGGCAAAAAATAACTGCAGGTGGTTCTGCCTTCTCCGGTGCTGATCATCTGTGGAATTTGCCCTTTGCTCAAATCATCGTCAATATTTATCGTGAAAATTTGGTCACATTCCAATCCCCAGACTTTCGTGTTGGCCTGAAAAGTTAGTTTTGTGTTGTCAAAACTCCAGTAAGCTTCCGCATTGTCGCCGCCAAAAGTAATTTGTTTTATGTTTTTTAAATGTTTTTCCTGCGGATAATGTAAGGTGTTCACAATTTTTGTGGCGCCCGATTTTCCGTCGTAAGCGGTTTTATTTTGGGAAGATTTACAGCCTAAAAAGATGATGGGTATAAGTAGAAACGAGAGTTTTAATTTCATAATTGTATTTTTAATGATTCAAAAATACAATTTATTTTGAATTTTTTAAAAAAGGATATTATTTCTTTAAAAAGGACTTTAACCAATACCCCGATTTTTTTATTGTTCTTTTTTGGGTTTCAAAATCGTTGTAAACAATGCCAAATCTTGGTTTAAAACCATCTGCCCATTCAAAATTATCAACCAAAGTCCAAACAAAATAACCTTTTAGTTTGATTCCTCTTTTAATTGCTTTCGAACAAATGACAAATGTTTTTTTAAAATATTTTATCCGATTTTTGTCTTCTACTTCTCCGTTTATCAATTCATCATCAAAACAAACGCCAGATTCTGTAATGTAAATGTGTTTCACATTTTTGTACTTGCTAAATTTTTTAAGCATTTTATACAATCCCTTAGGGTATATTTCCATTCCCATATTGTTTGTTTTTACATTTCTTTTTTTAGCGGGAATTTCATTTGCAAACAGCAAAGGAGGGAAGAAGCTGTATTGTGCCACTATTCTGAAATAATACTGAATTCCAATAAAATCAAAATCAAATTTCATGAATTCTTCATCGCCATCCTGAAAATATTTTTCTATGCGTTTTAAACCAGGAATATCTTTTGTGGGATAGCCTAATCCTAATGCAGGTTCAATAAAAAATCTGTTCAATAATGCGTCAAGTCGTTTTGCGGCTTTGCGATGCCGTCTAAATAAATTTTTTGGGGTAACAACAGAACAAGAAAATGAAGTTCCAATAAAAGCGTCAGGAATATTTTTTCGAATAATTCTGCCTCCTTCAGCTTGACATAAAGTGGCATGATGGGCAGCAGGCAAAAAATTTTTGAGGCCTTTTTTCCCAGGAGCGTGAATTCCCATAAAATATCCTAAGCCAATAAAACTCATAGGTTCGTTGAGCACAATCCATTTTTTTATTTTTGAACTATATTCTTTTGTGCAAAAATCTGCATAATAGGAAAACCAGTCAATAATTTCCCTATTGGTCCAACCACCCAAATTTTCTAAAGCTTGCGGTAAATCCCAATGGTATAATGTAACCCAAGGTTCAATCCCGTTTTCTATGCAACAATCAATAATCGCGTGATAATAATCGATACCTTCTTGATTTGGTTCACCAATGCCCAGCGGGAAAATTCTTGACCAGGAAATTGAAAAGCGAAAAGCACTTAAATTCAATTCTTTTATTTTTTTGATATCATCTTCGTAATTGTGATAAAAATTTGTAGCGGTATTCCCGTTTCCATTTGGGAATTTTTTATCGTTGGTAAAAGTATCCCAAATAGAGTTTTCTTTACCGTCGGAATCCCAAGCGCCTTCAGTTTGATAGGCCGATGAAGCCACGCCCCAAATAAAATTTTTCGGAAAATCCTTACTGTTTATTTTGCTTGAATACATAATAGCTGAATAAATCTACAAAATTACACGTTGCAGCGTTCTTGAAAAAGTTTTCTATGCTATGAAAACATTAAGTTTTGTAGTGAATAACGCACGTTTCATAAAAAATCACAATAATTTTATTCTTATTTAAAATTGCTTAATTTTGCGCACTTAAATTTTTTGATTTGATAAAGATAGGAGACATAAAATTGTGCGATTTTCCGCTGTTGTTGGCGCCGATGGAAGATGTGAGCGACCCGCCGTTTAGGGCTTTGTGCAAAGAACAGGGTGCTGATGTGGTGTATACGGAGTTTATTTCTTCGGAAGGACTAATTCGCGATGCGGCAAAAAGCAGAAAAAAACTGGACATTTATGAAAAAGAACGTCCGGTTGGCATTCAAATATTTGGCGCTAACTTAGAATCTATGTTAAGGACGGTAGAGATTGTTGAACAATCGAATCCTGATATTATCGACATCAATTTTGGCTGTCCGGTAAAAAAAGTGGTTTGTAAAGGCGCTGGAGCCGGCATTTTAAAAGATATCGATTTAATGGTGAGCTTAACCGAAGCTATGGCAAAACACACCAATCTTCCAATCACCGTAAAAACCCGATTGGGCTGGGATGAGAATTCCATAAAAATTGTTGAAGTGGCCGAGCGTTTGCAGGATGTTGGCTGTAAAGCAATTTCAATCCACGGCCGCACCCGCGCCCAAATGTATAAAGGCGAAGCCGACTGGAGCCATATTGCCGCGGTGAAAAACAATCCGAGAATGCACATTCCCATTTTTGGAAACGGTGATGTAAACTCCCCCGAACGCGCTATGGAAATGCGCGATAAATTTGGATTGGACGGCGCTATGATTGGCCGTGCAAGCATTGGAAATCCTTGGTTTTTTAAACAAGTGAAACACTTTTTTGAAACCGGCGAACATTTACCTGAAATTACTGTGGCCGATCGCGTGGAAATGGCGCGCCGACATTTACAAATGGAAATTGACTGGAAAGGTATTGAAATTGTGGGCGTTATGGAAACCCGTCGTCATTATACCAATTATTTCAAAGGCATCCCCGATTTTAAGGAATACCGTTTAAAAATGGTGAAGTCAGATTCTGCGCAGGATGTTTATGATGTTTTTGAGGAAGTGCTTCAGAAGTTTGCTTAAGATGTTATCAAAGTCATAAAGTCGAAAATCTCAAAGTTCAAATTTTGTTCGATCAAAATTCCCCTCTTGAGAGGGGTTAGGGGTGTGTAATTGAATTTTAGAAAGCTCAACAGTAAAACAGATTTACTCAATTATTTTTTTAGAAATTCTGCTGCTGGCAATTTTCGAGGCCAGCAATCCTAAAATTAGTATTGTCACAAGCACCGTTAATACATTTAAATAGGTAAATTCAACCGGATAGGCCAAATGCTGGGTAATCATAAATAAGCTATATTTTTTCTGAAGCAACACCAACACGATTCCTGCAGATAATCCAACCGTAAGTCCGAAAAGCGTCAGTAAAAAGCCCTGAAAAATAAAAATACGTTTAATTTCTTTAATGGTGGCACCCAAACTGTATAAGGTTTTAAGATTGTCTCTTTTATCCAAAATCATCATAATAATGGCGCCAATCACGTTGAACAACGCGATAATTAAAATCAGCGTAAATATTAAGTAGGAAGCCAAATTTTCTGTATTCAGCATTTTATAAAACACCGCATTTAACTGTTCTCGGGTTTCAACATTAAATCCCGGTCCCAAATTATTTTCGAGTTGTGTTATAATTTCCGCCCGTTCTTCGCTGTTCTTGACTTTTAATTCAATGCCGGAAATTTGGGTTGGATTATAATTCAACAGTTCCTGGGCCAATTCCAAAGAAATAAACACGTATTTTTTATCGATATCGTCGGTCAGGGCAAAAACGCCTATGGGTGTGGTGTTAATCTTGGTAAAAGCATTGGCGGGATCGGTAATATAGCCGCTTCCCGGTTTTGGAACATAAATTTTTAAAGGTTCCAAAAAATCATAAACGCCAATCGATAATAAATTTGAAATTCCGTTGCCAACCACAGCACCCGAAGGAAAATCTTCATTTAACCAAGTGCCTGCATAAACAGTAGTATCCATTCGGTTCACTTTAGCATAATTAAGGTCGACACCTTTAATATAGGCAATATGGGTTTTTTCATTGAAATCGAAAAAAGCGCGTTCCTCTATCACTTTTGAGAAAGAAGCAATGCCTTTTTCATGAGTAATCAGGTTTTCAATCTTGGCGTTGAAATCGAACGATTTTCCTTTTACGGCGGTAATTTTAATATCGGGATCGGAAGTGTTTAAAAAACCAATGCTGAAAGTACGTAATCCGGAAAAGCCCGAAAGCACAATAAACAAAGCCAAAGTTCCAATAATTACGCCAACAGCGGCAATAAAAGTGATAATATTGATGGTGTTATTGCTGCTTTTTGAAAATAAATACCGTTTGGCTATGTAAAGGGAAAAATTCAAATTATCGCTTTTTGCGTTCGTTTAAAATGTCAGGATTTGTAATCGGATTTTCCTGTTTGCCTTTTAAAGCATTGTCAATATCTTCAATATAATCCAAACTGTCATCCATATAAAAAAAGAGTTCGGGCATTCTTCTTAGCTGTTCCTTGGTACGTTTTGCCATTTCATAGCGAATGGTGGCCGTATTTTCGTGAAGCCCTTTAAGAATAAGGTCTCGTTTATCCTGCGGAAAAACACTGATATACACTTTCGCGTTCGATAAATCAGAAGTCACAAGCACTTTCGTAACAGATATAATAATCCCTTTCATTCCATCCTGTGCAGCGTGTTGCAAAACATCGGCAAGATCCTTTTGTAAAACACCTGCAATTTTTTTTTGTCTGTTTGTTTCCATTCTGCAAAAATAGGATATAAATATACAATAATTCTGTTTTTGTATTTGATTGTTTTAGAGTCACTGGCTTAATTCTAATAGGTACAGCAATTTATAGCTAGTTATTTTGGGCGTTACCCTGCGGGTCGGGCTATTCACTCCAACCTTTTTTCGCTGAAAAAGCTCAAAAAGGTTTTCCACTTCTATCCCTAACGCACATCAATTTACGATTTACGATTTTGGATTTACGACTTTAGAATTATAAAATGTCGACAAGGCAAAATTCGTAAATCGTCATTCGTAAATCCAAAATTAACTTTGTTCTGAACGGTTAAAATAGCAATTAGCCAATA
>CAMDPE010000003.1 GCA_945903795.1 Lutibacter flavus
TCAGGCACGGCCACATCGGCAAGTGATTATGCAGCAATAGGAACGACAGTTGTTATCCCGGCCAACACCACCAGCATTACGGTACCGGTAACGGTAGTGGATGACAGTATCGTGGAGACCACAGGAGAAACTGTGATTGTGACCTTAACGGGTACCGACACGGCAGTGACCATCAACACGAACAATAACCTAGCAACCTTAACCATAGCAGATGAAGATGCCTCGGCAGTAAGCATTTCAGCCGCTACTCAGGCGGGTGAACCAGCAACAAATGGCTTGTTCACTTTAAGCTTAACCAATCCGGTAAGTATAGCTACCACGGTAACATATACAGTATCAGGTACGGCTACATCGGGAGTTGATTACACAGCCTTAACAGGCACAGCAACAATTGCAGCGAATGGAACGACAGTGACTATTTCAGTGCCAGTGATCAATGATAACATAGTTGAGACCGGCGGAGAAACGGTAGTTGTGACAATAACAGGTGCAGGATCTGTAGTTACTTTAGGAACAGCAGAAGCTACTGTAACCATAGCAGATGAAGATGCCTCGGCAGTAAGTATTTCAGCCACTACTCAGGCGAGTGAACCAGCAACCAATGGACTGTTCACCTTGACCTTGAGCAATCCGGTAAGTGTATCCACCACAGTGACATACACAGTATCAGGCACGGCCACATCGGCTACAGATTACATCGCCTTGACAGGAAGTATCACCATCCCGGCCAACACCACCAGCATTACGGTACCGGTAACGGTAACGGATGACAGTATTGTGGAGACCTCAGGAGAAACTGTGATTGTGACCTTAACGGGTACTGACACGGCAGTGACCATCGACACGAATAATGACGCAGCAACGGTAACGATAGCAGATGATGACGCATCAGTAGTGAGCATAGCGACAACCAATCAAGCAGGAGAGCCAAACAGTAATGGACAGTTTACTTTAATTTTGACCAATCCGGTATCTGTAGCCACCATGGTAAACTACAGTGTAACGGGTACTGCCACATCGGCTACAGATTACGCGGCCTTGACAGGCACGGTAGTTATTGCGGCCAATACGACCAGCATCACCATCCCGGTAACGGTAATTGATGACAGTATCGTGGAGACCTCAGGAGAAACTGTGATTGTGACCTTAACGGGTACCGACACGGCAGTGACCCTTGGCACATCAGCAGCGACCGTAACGATATCTGACAATGATGCATCGCAGGTAAGCATTGCAGCCACGACTCAGGCGAGCGAACCAAACAGCAATGGACAGTTCACAATAACGTTGAGCAATCCGGTATCTGTAGCCACCACGGTAAGTTATACCGTAGCGGGCACCGCCATAGCAACGGATGATTACGCAGCCTTGACAGGCACAGTAATGATAGCTGCAGGCAACACTACAGCTACGATAACAGTAGCAGTAGCGGATGACAATATTGTAGAGACCGGCGGAGAAACCGTTATAGTGACCTTAACGTCAACAGACACCGCTGTAACAGTAAGCACATCAAGTTCAGCGACTGTAACGATAGCTGACAATGATGTATCGGCAGTAAGCATTGCAGCCACTACTCAGGCGAGCGAGCCAGACAGCAACGGACTGTTCACCTTGACCTTGAGCAATCCGGTAAGTGTATCCACCACAGTGACATACACAGTATCAGGCACGGCCACATCGGCAAGTGATTATGCAGCAATAGGAACGACAGTTGTTATCCCGGCCAACACCACCAGCATTATGGTACCGGTAACGGTAACGGATGACATTATTGTGGAGACCTCAGGAGAAACTGTGATTGTGACCTTAACGGGTACTGACACGGCAGTGACCATCGACACGAATAATGATGCAGCGACCGTAACGATAGCAGACAATGACACATCAGTAGTGAGCATAGCGGCAACCAATCAAGCAGCAGAGCCAAACAGTAATGGACAGTTCACTTTAACCTTGACCAATCCGGTATCTGTAGCCACCACGGTAAGTTATACCGTATCAGGCACGGCCACATCGGCTACAGATTACGTGGCCTTGACAGGCACGGTAGTTATTGCGGCCAATACGACCAGCATCACCATCCCGGTAACGGTAACGGATGACAGTATCGTGGAGACCTCAGGAGAAACTGTGATTGTGACTTTAACAAGTACCGACACGGCAGTGACCCATGGCACATCAGCAGCGACCGTAACGATATCTGACAATGATGCATCGCAGGTAAGCATTGCAGCCACGACTCAGGCGAGCGAACCAAACAGCAATGGACAGTTCACAATAACGTTGACCAATCCGGTATCCGTAGCCACTACAGTGACCTACACCGTATCCGGCACGGCCACATCAACGGATGATTACGTGGCCTTGTCAGGCACAGTAAGCATAGCTGCAGGCGACACCACAGCCACCATATCGGTAACGGTAGAGGATGACAGTATTGTGGAGACCTCAGGAGAGACCGTGATTGTGACCTTAACGAGAACAGACACCGCGGTAACCTTAGGCACATCAGCAGCGACCGTAACGATAGCAGACAATGACGCTTCAGTAGTAAGTATTGCAGCAACGACTCAGGCGAGTGAACCAGCAACCAATGGACTGTTCACCATCAGTTTGACCAATCCGGTATCGGTAGCCACCACAGTGACCTACACTGTATCAGGCACCGCCACATCGGCAAGTGATTATGCAGCCATAACAACGACAGTTGTTATCCCGGCCAACACCACCAGCATCATCATCCCGGTAACGGTAACGGATGACAGTATTGTGGAGACCTCAGGAGAAACTGTGATTGTGACCTTAACGGGTACCGACACGGCAGTAACCATAGACACGAATAATGACGCAGCAACGATAACCATTGCAGATGATGATATTGATAGTTCTGTAATTTCCATCAATAATGTTTTGATTCCTGAAGGAAATAATGGCAATGCTAACTTTGAGTTTATAGTATCTTTATCCAAAATTTCCAATTTACCTGTAAATATTGATTATGCAGTATTTGATGGAACAGCAACTGTTTTAAATGGTGACTACGCAATAGTTTCATCCGGAAATCTAATTTTCTTGCCAGGTGAAACATCCAAAACAATTACAGTAATTGTAAATGGTGATCGAGTGTTGGAATTGGATGAAACATTTACTGTTGAACTCAACAATTTGAATGGAAATGGCAATTTAATAACAATGGGCAATTCTATTGGAATTGGAACGATTCTTAATGATGATCATGCACCAATATTATCGGATGTTTTAATCACAGGAATTGAAGATAATGATGTTATTTTTGGTACGGGCGATTTCTTAAATGTATTTACAGATGCAGATGGAGATTCTTTGTATAGTATTGAAATACTTAGTTTGCCTGAAAATGGCACGTTATATCTTTACAATGTTGAAATAAATGTTGGAGATGTAATACTGGCTTCAGATTTAGGGAATATGATTTTCACGCCAAGTTTTAACTGGAATGGAGTAACTAGTTTTAATTACACAGCTTCAGACGGTATTAATTTAGCTTTAGAAAATCATATGGTTATAATTACCATTGGTGTAATAGATGACTTACCTATTGCAAATGATGATTTCATTTCTACAACTCAAAACACTGAAATAACTGGTAATGTTTATAACAATGACATACCTAGTGGTGATGGAGTAAACGTTTGGAGTTTATTAGGCTTAAACGGAGGCAGTATTAATGCGGTTGTTACTATGGATTCAGAAGGTAATTATTCTTATAGTCCAAATCCATATTATTATGGTAATGACAGTTTTGTCTATCGTATTACAGATGCCAATGGAGATGTTTCAAATGCTGTTGTTTTTGTATCTGTAAATCCTAACTCAAATTCTTCATTGACATTAATTAAAACAGCCACTATTGAAGGAAATGGATCTGTTGGAGAAATCATTAAATATACTTTTACACTAACAAATACAGGAAATGTAACCGTAAATAATATAGGTATTAATGATGCTTTAATTTCAGCAACATCAATAGCGATAATTCCTTCTTTAGCGCCAAATGAACATACATTTGTAACAGTTAATTATAGAATTACCCAGGCCGATATAGATGCAGGTTTAATTACAAATACAGCAAATGCTTCTGGAGTTGATGCACTTGGCAAATCTGTAACCGATGTTTCAGATGACGGAAATGCAAATAATGGAAATGACAATCCAACAATTACGTCATTGGTTCAGTCCCCTGAAATAGCAATAGTTAAAACAGCCATATTTAATGATGAGAATACAGATGGATTTGCGCAAGCAGGTGAGACAATATCTTATAAATTTAAGGTAAGTAACATTGGAAATGTCACTTTAGCAAATATTGAAATTAACGATCCTTTACCTGGAGTTGTTGTTTCAGGAAGCCCAATTATATTAGAAGCAGGAGAATTTGACAATACTACCTTTGCGGCCATTTATACAATTACGCAAGATGATATTAACAAAGGAAGTGTCACCAATCAGGCATCAGTATCAGCTATTAGCTCTAGAGGTGCGGTTGTTGAAGATTCATCGGATGATATTGATAATTATGGTGATAATCCAACAGTGTTATCGATAACGGGATGTGTAGTTGAAGTCTTCAATGCTGTATCGCCAAATGGAGATGGTGATAACGATGTGTTCTATATCCGTGGTCTAGAATGTTATGGTGACAATAGTGTTGAAATTTATAACCGTTGGGGAAGTTTGGTATTTGAGCGCGATCATTATAACAATACAGATCGTGCTTTTAAAGGTATTTCTGAAGGAAGGTTAACAGTTAATGCGCCAAAAGAGTTGCCAGATGGTGTTTATTTCTACATTTTAAAATATAAAGATGTAAATGCCAATGTTCAGCAAAAAGCAGGTTACTTATATATAAACAGAAGATAAATCAATTTAATTCCTAAGGGAAATAAAAAACCCTTAGGAATTTTAAAAATTTGAATAAATGAAAAAAATAGTAGCAATATTGGGTTTAATGTTTTTAACAGGTTTTAGTTATGCCCAACAAGATCCTCAGTTTACACAGTATATGTACAATACAATTACTATAAATCCGGCCTATGCAGGAAATTATCAAGGTATGCGAATTTTTCTTTTAAACCGCTCTCAATGGGTTGGCCTGGAAGGAGCTCCTGTAACAACCAATCTTTCAATTAGCTCACCAATTAACGACAATCTTGGTGTTGGGGTAACTATTATGAATGATAAAATTGGGCCATCAGACGAAAATAATATTGCTGTAGATTTCTCTTATACAATTGCAACTTCGGAAAAATATAAATTATCCTTCGGATTAAAAGCAAGTGCAAATTTATTGAATATCGATTTTAATAAATTGAGTCAATACAATAATGGGGACTTCAGTTTTGAAACCAACATAGAGAATAAATTGTCTCCAAATATAGGTGCTGGAATTTATTTATATTCAGACAAAACATATGTAGGAATATCTGCCCCCAATCTTTTAGAAACAAGACATTTCGATAGATATGCAAATACAGGAGCAACCAGTTATGTTGCGCAGGAACGAATTCATTTTTTCTTAATTATGGGGCAAGTTTTTGATTTAAGTCCTTATTTAAAATTTAAGCCAGCATTGCTTTCGAAATTTGTGCAAGGCGCTCCATTGCAGATAGATATGTCTGCAAATTTTTTAATAAATGAAAAGTTTACTTTAGGTGCTTCTTATAAATCCAGTAAAACATTTGGTGCCCTTGTAGGATTTCAAGCCAGCGATTCTTGGTTTATAGGATATGGATATGATTTAGAAACTACAAGATTGGCACGCTACAATTCAGGTTCGCATGAAATATTTTTACAATATGACTTATTTAATAAATTTGGAAAAACGATTTCACCAAGATTTTTCTAAACAGTTGGTTAATATTTTTTTAAAAATGATAGATTCACGATTTTTTTATATTAAGTAATATGAAATATTTATACACAGTAATTTTTGTCGGTATAACATTTTTTGGCTTTGCTCAAGAAAAAAACAAAGAGACCAATACTTTTTTTGAGAAAATGGAATATGCAGAAGCGGCCAAGCAATATGAGTTGGATTTTTTAAAGGGCAATAATTCGAAAGAATTGTTACAAAAGCTTGGAGATGCCTATTATTTGAATACAAATATGGCAGATGCCAACAAATGGTATGGGAAATTAATTGAAAAGTATTTTAATGAGGTTGATTCAGAATATATTTTTAAATATGCGCAGTCTTTTAAAGGTCTAGGAAAATTAAGCGCTGGAAATAAATGGATGAAGCTATTTGCTGATAAAAACAAAACTTCTATAGCGAATGAAAGTGGCGAAAAAGAGTTGGCTTTACAACAAGATTTGGAGCAGGATCCTCATTTTAGGTTGAAAAATGTTTCAATAAATACTTTATTTTCAGATTTTGGTCCAATGTACTTTGGCAATAAAATAATATATGCATCTGAAATAAATTCATCATACAACCAACCAATTAAAAACAACTTAAAACAACAGCCATATCTTAATCTCTATATTGGAAGTATTAATAAAGAAGGCAATGATATAGAAATGATTAATAATTTTTCAAAAGTAATAAATTCTAAATACCACGAAGCTACTTTGTCCTTTTCGGCAGACCTTAAAAAAGTGTATTACACACGAAATAATTATAATGGAAAAGGTAAAACAGACAATGGTAGTGTCAACCGATTAAAACTTTATAGTGCCACGGAAATTATTGGTAATGACGGTAAAGCCGAATGGGGAAATATAAAGGAATTGCCGTTCAACAGTAAAGACTATTCAGTTGGGCATCCTGCAGTTAGTAATGATGGCGTTAAATTATATTTTGTGTCAGATATGCCAGGTTCAATTGGAGAAACTGATATTTTTGTTGTCGATATTTTAGGTGAGGACCAATATTCTAAACCAAAAAATTTGGGTTCAAAAATAAATACCGCTGCAAGAGAAATGTTTCCTTTTATAACTGAAAATTCCTTGTATTTTGCTTCAGATGGGCATCAAGGACTTGGAGGGTTGGATATTTTTGAAAGTAAGTTAACTGCAGACTCATTTGAAACCCCAATAAATTTGGGTGCGCCGCTCAATTCTGCTTCAGATGATTTTGGTTTTATTATTAATGAACAAGAAAAAAACGGATTTGTTTGCTCTAACAGAAATTCTGGAAAAGGGGGTGATGATATTTATTTTTTCGAGAGAACCCTCTCAAAACCTTGCGAGCAAAAAATTAAAGGATACATATCAAACAATGTAACAGGTGAACGCATTTCAGACGCCAAAATTGTTTTATATTCAAATAGTGGGGAAATATTATCCGAAACTCAGACCAAAATTAATGGAGAATATGCTTTTGAAAATGCGCTTAATTGTGATGTCGTCTATAAAATTTCAGTTCAAAAATTAGGTTATAAAAGTGCAGAAAAGTTGGCTTTAACTTCAAATAGAAAGGGAGAAACCTTTGTGCCAATAGGATTGGATTTTATCAATGAACTTATTGTTGAAGAAAATGGCCTGCTTAAAATTAAGATTGGAATTATTTATTTTGATATTGATAAATTTAATATTAGAGAAGATGCCGCCCGAGAATTTAATAAAGTTGTTTTGCTGATGAATCAATATCCTAAAATGATTATCAATATAGAATCTCATACAGATTCCAGAGGGGTAGACAATTATAATTTGACCTTATCAAATGAAAGGGCGCAAGCAACAAAAAATTACATTATTGAACATGGCATTAATAGTGAAAGAATACTTAATGCGGTTGGATACGGTGAAACTCAATTAATGAATGAATGTAAAAATGGCGTTACTTGTGCAGATGCGCTTCATCAATTAAATAGAAGGTCTGAATTTATTATTTTAAAAATTTATTAAATTTAAGATAAACTGACTTCTAAGCTGTGACTTAAATTGTTTAATTTACATAACGATCTATGTTTTTTTAAAAACTGTTTGTTTGATGGCGGCGTTTTTAACGTTCGTGATTTTATAAGAAATGGCGCGAGCGATGAGGAGTTAAAGCAACTGTTTATCAATACCATTCATCACAAACCCGAAAATGGTTTTATTGCCGAGGATTCCAGAGGAAACGCCGTTTCGGAAAGTATGTCTACTATTGGCGGTTAAATCAATTATCACTTGATTATTTGCTTTTAAATACAGCTCATTCTGAATTTATTTTGAAATTTGTTCAGATAATAAATCATTGGCTGAATCTAAAAAAGCATTTAATATTGTTTAATCAAAAAACGAATAACTTTAAACATAGGATTACTTTCTGTTTACTTTTTACCTTCATTTTTGTTGAGTTCAAAATTTATTTTTTAAGATAAAATATATTTTGTTTAATATATTTTGTTTAACATTAAACATTCTGTATCTTTGTGCTCAAATATTTATATGATGAAAGCAAAAAAGAAACTCACTGCCAATATGTTATTTTCGAACTATATGAATTATGTTTTGGAAAATAATTCGAATCCGCCATCGGTCTATTCTTTCGCGAAGGCAAATGATTTTGAAGAAGCCGATTTTTATAAATTTTATGGCTCTTTTGAAGCTTTGGAAAAGGCCGTTTTCGCTACATTTTTTGATAATTCTATAGAAATGTTGGCCAAAAGCGAAGAATTTCAATCGTTTGATGCCCGCAATAAATTACTGAGTTTTTATTTCACTTTTTTCGAAAACCTGACTGCCAACAGAAGTTACGTGGTTTATGCGCTAAAAATGCATAAAAATAACATGAAAGCTTCGGGAAAATTGTCGGAATTAAAACACCGTTTTACGCAATTCATCAGCGAGCTGGAAATAGAAATGATTGATGTTAAACAAGATAAATTAAAGAAATTTCAGGATAAAACGCT
The DNA here is from genome assembly GCA_945903795.1 of Lutibacter flavus. Classification (GTDB taxonomy): domain Bacteria; phylum Bacteroidota; class Bacteroidia; order Flavobacteriales; family Flavobacteriaceae; genus Lutibacter; species Lutibacter flavus_A. The sequence continues at coordinate 8,880 of CAMDPE010000003.1, forward strand.
TGAGGAAAGCGCTTGGATTCAATTGTTGGTTACCATAAAATTTTGGTTGGATGACACCTCTGCTTCCTTCGAAAAAACAGATATTTTTATTGAAAAATCCTTAAACGCAAGTTTCGATTTGTTAAATGTTCAACCGCTAAAAAGCATCATCGATTTGGGTAAATTTTTATTCAAAGAAAAAATGAATCCCAAACTTTAAGCTTATGAAGACCATAGATTATATTCCAACCTCAAAAATTTCACGGGCTTCAAAATTGATGCAAACAGGCGCCAAAGTGGGCGTTAATTACCTAAAATTTTACGGCGACAAAATGATCAATTCTGAAGTTGATGCCAAAGAAAGATTGAACAAATCGAATGCGGCCGATATTTATGACGGACTTAAAAACCTGAAGGGAAGTGCTTTAAAAGTTGCGCAAATGCTGAGCATGGAAAAAAACATATTGCCTAGCGCTTATGTTGAAAAGTTTTCCCTGGCGCAGTTTTCTGTTCCGCCATTGTCTCCGGCCTTGGTGCTAAAAACTTTTAAACGGTATTTTGGAAAATCACCCAACGAAATTTATGATACTTTTAATGCGTCATCAGTAAATGCCGCAAGTATCGGTCAGGTTCATAGAGCTGAAAAAGACGGTAAAAAACTGGCGGTAAAAATTCAATATCCCGGCATTGCAGGAAGCATTTCTTCCGATTTGGCGATGGTGAAACCTATTGCGATGAGTATGTTCAACATCAAAGGAAAAGGTTCCGACCGCTATTTTAAGGAAGTTGAAGACAAATTGATTGAAGAAACTAATTATTTATTGGAAATTAAACAAAGCAAAGAAATTTCAAAAGCTTGCGCGCACATTCCAAATTTACTTTTCCCAACTTATTATGAAGCGCTTTCAACCGAGCAAATCATCACAATGGATTGGATGACCGGATTGCATCTTTCTGAATTTACGAAAGAAAATACAGATCAGGAAAAGTCAGACAAATTGGGCCAGGCCTTGTGGGATTTTTTCATGTATCAAATTCATGTGCTTAAAAAAGTGCATGCAGATCCGCATCCGGGAAATTTTCTGATCACAAAAAATACAGAATTAATTGCCCTCGATTTTGGTTGTATCAAAGAAATACCAAACGATTTTTATGTGCCTTATTTTGAATTGGTGAATCCTGAAATGATCAACAATCCGACTATTTTCAGAGAAAAACTCTTCGAATTGGAGATTTTACGGGAAGATGATTCAAAAGAAGAAATCGTGTTTTTTACTGGAATGTTTCATGAAATGCTGACCTTGTTTACGCAACCTTTTCAGCAGGAAGAATTTGATTTTTCTGATTCAGTTTTCTTTCAAAAAATTGCCTCGTTGGCTGAAAGTTATGCAAAAAGCACCGAGTTAAAGAATATGAACGGAAACCGGGGTTCCAAACATTTTATTTACATCAACAGAACGTTTTTCGGACTGTATAATTTAATGTACGATTTAAAAGCGCAGCACGTAATGATCAACAGTTATAAAACGCTTTAAAATTGCGAAATGACTGCCGTTGATTACATTGCCGACAAAGAGTTGAACGCCATTGCAATTGACCGAATTATTGAAATGGCCTGGGAAGACAGAACACCTTTCGAGGCCATTCAATTTCAGTTTGGCCTGGCCGAAAAAGAAGTGATTAAATTGATGCGAAATCAATTAAAATTAACCAGTTTTAATTTGTGGCGCAAAAGGGTCAATAGCAAAATTAGCCAGAAACATCTAAAAAAAAGAAGCGAAGAAATTACCCGTTTTAAATGTTCCAGACAACGGACCATCAGCCTTAACAAAATTTCAAAACGTTAGAGACCCAATAAATTAACGCAAATGCATTTAACACAAAACGACATCAAAAATCTGGAACGCGTTAAAAGGCTCAATTTAATCAATTCAATTACCGGCATAAAACCCGCAAATTTGATTGGTACAATTTCGTCAAAACAAGAAACAAATTTGGCCATTTTTAGTTCGGTGATGCATTTGGGAAGCGACCCCGCGCTATTGGGTTTTGTTTTACGTCCGGCCCAGGACGTTCCAAGACATACATTTGAAAACATTATGGAAAATGGGTTTTACACCATCAACCACGTGCAAACTTCTTTTATTGAAAAAGCGCATTACACCTCCACAAAATTTAAAAAGGAAGAATCTGAATTTGAAAAATGCCAGTTGACCGAAGAATATATTGCCGATTTTAAAGCGCCGTTTGTGAAAGAAAGCACCATAAAACTGGGGATGAAGTTTGTGGAAAGCATTCCGATAAAATTGAACAATACCCTTTTAATCATTGGGGAAATAGTGCATTTAATTATTCCAAACACCGCTATCGATGCCAATGGTTATATGGATCTTGGACTGTTGGAGAATGTTGGGATTTCCGGACTCAACAGTTATTATAAATTGGAAAAAATAACCGATTTTCCTTTTGCGCGACCAAATGAATTGCCCAACTTTTCTGAATAAAAACCCTTTAAACTAACTTTTCTTCTTTTTTAGTGTGATGTTTGTGACCTGTATTTTGCGATAAAACGCCTATATTTGTTGCTTATAATTTTACACCAAATGGACTTAATCAACGTAAAAGAAGCTTTAGAAATCGTATTAAAGAATTCCGAAAATTTTGGCATCGAAGAAGTGGATTTTTTAAATTCGTCAGGCCGCGTTTTAAAGGAATCCATTTTTGCCGATCGCGATTTTCCGCCGTTTGACAGGGTAAGTATGGACGGAATTGCCATTTCCTCAGAAGCTTTTAGCAACGGACAAAGAACATTTAAAATTGAAGGAATTCAGGCTGCCGGAAGTGAGCAATTAACGATCCAAAATACGTCAAATTGTATGGAAGCGATGACCGGCTCAGTACTTCCAAAAAACACCGATACAGTCATTCAATATGAATTGTTGACCATTGAAAACGGAATTGCCACAGTAAATTCAGAAGCTGTAAAAAGTTTTCAAAATATCCATTTAAAAGGAACCGACAAAAAACAAGGCGATTTGCTGATAAATGAAAACACGCTCATTTCTCCTGCCGAAATAGGAATTTTTGCCACCGTTGGAAAAACGACTGTGAAAGTCGCGAAACAGCCAAAAGTCATCGTCGTTTCTACAGGTAATGAATTGGTTGAAGTTGGCGAAATTCCGGCTGACCATCAAATCAGAAGAAGCAATGTTTTTACCTTGGTTTCCCTGTTGGAAAAACTGCAAATAAAAGCAGAAACCTTGCATATTTTGGATGATAAAAAAGTGCTGTTGACCAAAATTGAATCCTTGCTGGCAACCTATGATGTGTTGATTTTCAGTGGCGCGGTTTCCAAAGGAAAATTCGATTTTATTCCTGAAGTTTTGGATCAATTGGGCGTAAAAAAACTTTTTCACGAAGTAAAACAACGTCCGGGAAAACCATTTTGGTTTGGTAAAAAAGATAAAAAAACAGTTTTTGCTTTCCCTGGAAATCCGGTCTCAACTTTTGTAAATTGCGTAAAATATTTTTATCCGTGGCATTATAAATCCGTTGGATTGAATTTTGAAAACAAGCACCAGGCAATTCTTAGCGAAGATTTCTATTTTAAACCCGAACTTACCTATTTTTTACAGGTGAAATTAAATCAGGTTGAAGGCAAATTAATGGCAACGCCCATTTCAGGAAAAGGTTCTGGCGATTTGGCCAATTTGGCTGAAGCCGATGCTTTTTTGGAATTGCCGGATAATCGCAGTAATTTTACCAAAGGAGAAGTTTTTCCTGTAATTATTTATCGACAGTAATTCGCCATTGCCTAGGCAGTGAAGCAATCTTTCACTTATGGAAAATAAATTTTCTCATATCAATAAAAAAAATCAGCCAAAAATGGTTGATGTTGGCGATAAAAAAGTCACCAACCGCGCGGCAACCGCAAAAGCAACGATGTTTTTGGGCGCAGACATTATTGCGCATTTTGAAGACAAAGAGTTAATCACCAAAAAAGGCCCGGTTTTCCAAACTGCGATTATTGCCGGAATTCAGGCGGTTAAAAAAACTTCGGAACTGATTCCAATGTGCCATCCTTTGTTAATTAACGGCATCGATATTGACATTGAAATTACGGACAGGGAAAATATAGAAATTTTATGCACGGTTACTATGGAAGGAAAAACCGGTGTTGAAATGGAAGCGTTAACTGGCGCGACTGTTGCTGCACTCACCGTTTATGATATGTGTAAATCCATTTCGCAAAAAATGGTGATTAAAGAAGTGAAACTGCTTAAGAAATCTGGCGGAAAAAGCGAACTAAAAAATGAGTAAGCATCAAAAACATACGAAACTTAAATTAAGGGACAACGACAATTTTGCGCCGAATGAAATTGCCATTGTGGGTACAAAATGCAGCGTTATTTCAAATTTGGTTCAGCAGGTTTCCGAGAAATTGGGAATGTATAAATTGGCGTATCTGGACGCTTCCCACAGTGAAGAAATCGAAGGAAAAAAGTTTGATTCTTTTACTTTTAATGCCAATGAAACCCTTGCTGTTTCAGAAAAATATGTGATAAACAAATTCAATCAGCGCGTGCAATTTTCTCAGCACGATTTGGTGTTTATCAACGGAAATCATTTTGAAGGCGCCAAACAAATTCTAATTTTAGACCAAGAGAAAGAGGCCTCTGTGTTGAAAAGATTGGATCAGTTAAACAACATTCAGTTTGTCATCAAATTAACCGATGACGCCAAGTATTTCAATTTTTTGGAAGAAAAAAATCCGCAGATAAAAAACTTACTGTGTTATCATATTACTGAAATAGACAAGATTTCAAATCATATCGAAAATTTAATCAAGGAAAAAATAGCGCCCGTTCACGGATTGGTTTTGGCCGGCGGAAAAAGCACCAGAATGGGAACCGACAAGGGCACGCTTAACTTTTATGGTAAAAATCAGCGTGATGTGGCCATTGAATTGCTGGAAAAGAACCATTTAAAAGCATATTTGTCTGTTAGAGAAGAACAAGAAATAGGAATTGAAAACAAAATCACCGACAAGTTTATTGGTTTGGGGCCTTTTGGCGCCATTTGTTCCGCGTTTCAGGAAAATCCGGATGTCGCTTGGCTGGTTTTGGCAACCGACTTGCCTTTTGTGAACGATGAAGTAATTAAATTGTTGCTAAAACACAGAAATCCATCAAAAGTGGCCACTGCCATAAAAGGAAAAAACAGTCAGTTTCCTGAGCCTTTGATTACCATTTGGGAACCAAAAAGTTATACCTTATTGCTCAATTATTTGGCGCAGGGCTATTCTTGCCCGCGGAAAGTTTTGCTCAATTCCGATATAGAAATTGTTGAAGTTGATGATGATTTCATCAGAAACATCAATACACCAGAAGAATTTAACGCGGCCCACAAAGAAATAAACGAGGAATAAATCCATTTTGACCACACATGAACTTCAATAGAGAAACCTATTTTTTGCGTCAGACAACCTTGCCGGAAATTGGTAAGTCCAAGCAAGCGCTGTTGCAACAAGCAAAAGTGCTGGTGATTGGTTGTGGCGGATTGGGAAGTCCGGTTGCCGTTTATTTGGCGGCAAGCGGTGTTGGAGAATTGCATTTGGTTGATTATGATACGGTTTCAGTTTCAAATTTGCACCGTCAGGTTTTTTATAAAAAGGAAGATGTTCAGCAGCCAAAAGTGGAAGTGCTGGCCAATGAAATAAGGAAAAGAACGCCTTTCACCAAAGTTTCTGTAACCAATGAAGCAGTCACTAAAAATTCCATTTTGGCATTGATTTCAGGCTTTGATGTGGTGGTAGATGGGACCGACAATTTACAGGTGAAATATTTAATCAATGATGCCTGCGTTTTGGCTAAAAAACCGCTGGTTTACGGCTCTTTATATAAATTCGACGGCTATGCGGCAACTTTTAATGTGTTGGGTGAAGATGGTTATTACAGCTGTAATTTACGGGATGCATTCCCCAAAATTGCCACCGATATTCCCAACTGCGAAGAAGCCGGAACGATGAATCCCATAGTTGGGATGATTGCGCTTTTGCAGACAAATGAAGTAATCAAATTAATCACTAAAACGGGTAAATTGCTTACAAACAAATTGCTGATTTACAACGCATTGGAGAATTCTCAGTTCAAAATGAAACTGAAGAAAAACAACGCTTTAGACATACAATCTATTTTTGAAAAATCAAATTATCTTGCTGAAACCTGCGAAAATCAAGATCCTTCTTTGCTGATTTCTGCTTCTGAATTAAAAGAAAAAATTGACGATTCAACTTTAGAAATTGTGAGTGTACTTAACAATTCAGAAGAATTTATTCCGTTTAAAGTGCATCAAAAAATGCCATACAATGCTTTTGATGTTGAAAATTTTCAACCAAATTTTAAAAAACACTACGTAATTGTTTGCAAAAAGGGAATCACCAGCTATGAAATTACTTTAAAACTAAAAGAAAAATATCCATTGCTTTCAGTCGTTAGTTTGTCTGAAGGCATCATAAATTATTAAATGCAACATCCATTAGAATTTTATACCGCTGAAAAAGCGCGTTTTGAGCAGGAATATAAAACGTTAAAAAAGCAATTGGCAATGTCAAGTTCCTTGCGGCTGCTCGTTTTTTTAACGGCAGTTGCCGGCATTTATTTCTTTTTTGGCGATGCAAAAGTCATGATTTATATTGTGGTGATTGCCGCAATTTTGTTCATTTATTTATTGAACAAGCATGTCAAATTGCAATATAAAAGCAATCTCAATAAAGCCTTACTTGAAATTAACAACACAGAAATTAAAGTCTTGAACAGGGACTATTTTTCCTTGAATAGCGGAACCGAATTTATAAATCCCGCACATCCCTTCAGTTATGATATTGATTTGTTTGGCAAAGGTTCTTTTTTTCAATATGCCAACCGAACAGTCACCAATGAAGGCAGACAGGAGTTTGTTGATTTATTGACGAATAACGATATTTTAAATATTGAAAATAAGCAACAAAGCATTCAGGAATTGAGTAAAAAACCCAAATGGCGCCAGCAATTTTCTGCTTTGGCAAGTTTGGTGAAAGTGGAGCATCCTGCAAAGGAAATAGTGAATTGGATACACAATTATAAATCGGTATTTCCTAAATTTTTATCTTTTTTACCAACGCTTTTTTCAATAATTTCATTGGTGTTCATTGTGCTAATTGCGATGCAAATGATTGCTGACCAAATACTGTTAATTTGGATTTTTGTCGGAATGGGAATTTCTGGCGCTTATTACAACAAAGTCAATGAATTGTATAAAGAGGCGAGCAATGCCAAAGACACTTTTAAGCAATACCATAAATTGTTGGGAGAAATTGAAACAGCCTCATTTGAATCACAAATTTTGAAGGAAAAGCAACAAGAAATTCAAACGGAATCCCAGAAAGCATCTTTCATTTTCGGCAAATTTTCTAAAATACTGGACGCTTTTGACCAGCGAAATAACCTAATCATTGGCTCTTTTGGCAATGTTCTTTTATTGCGTGATTTAAAATTGGCCCATAATCTGGAAAAATGGATGGACAGTTATAAAACCAAAGTGGCGGATTGGATCAATGTGATTGCTTTTTTTGATGCGCAAAATTCACTGGCTAATTTTGCTTTTAACCATCCAAATTATGTTTTTCCCGTAATTGTGCAACAAAAAAATGTAATTGCTGCCCAGAATTTAGGACATCCATTATTGAAGGTTTTGCAACGTGTTGACAATGATTTTACCATTGAAAACCAGCAATTTTTTATTGTTACGGGTGCAAATATGGCTGGAAAAAGCACTTTTTTACGAACGGTTTCCTTGTCTATAGTGATGGGAAATATGGGGCTGCCGGTTTGTGCGTCAGCATTCAATTATGCGCCCATAAAATTGATTACCAGTATGCGAACTTCAGATTCTTTAGCCGACAATGAATCGTATTTCTTTTCTGAATTGAAACGGTTAAAATTTATTGTTGACGAAATTAAAAATGAAGATTATTTTATCATTTTGGATGAAATTTTAAAAGGAACAAACAGCACGGACAAAGCGATTGGCTCGAAAAAATTTGTCCAGAAGTTGGTGAGTTCAAAATCGACCGGAATTATCGCCACGCATGATTTAAGTTTGTGCGAAATAGAAAAGGAAATGCCAGAGGTGCAAAACTATTATTTTGATGCTGAAATTATCAATGACGAATTGTTTTTCGATTACAAACTGAAAGAAGGAATATGCAAAAATATGAATGCCTCATTTTTGTTGAAGAAAATGGAAATTATATAGAAATTTCTATATCTTAAATTATTCATTTTTAATCATTCATTATTCATTATTACGGATGTGAATTCACCCAAACTTCACCATCGTTAAAATGCTCTTTTTTCCAGATGGGAACTGTTTCTTTTAGGGTATCAATGGCAAATTCACAAGCTTCAAAAGCTGCTTTTCTGTGTGCGGACGAAACCGCGATAATTACGGGAATATCTCCAATTCGCAATTCACCAACCGCATGATGAATGGCTATTTTATGGATTTGAAACTTTGCCAAAGCCAAATCTGCAATTTTTTGCATTTCCTTTAAAGCCATTGGTTCGTAAGAACTGAAATCCAATAAGGAAACCTCCTTATTTTTTGTTGAATTCCGAACAGTACCCACAAATACGGCAATGCCGCCACAAGTAGCATCCTGCACAAAATCGTAACAATCCTGAACCATTAATTTTTCCGAAGTAATTAAAACAGCGGTGTTTTTCATAATTAATTTTTTAATTTCCTCTCGGGATCCGGCGGCTTTATCCTCCGCTTACCGGCGGAATGATTGCCACCACATCATTTTCTTTTAAAACCAAATCATCTTCGGCATATTCCTCATTTACGGCAATGGCAAATTCATCGATGTTTTTTAATTTTGAATATTTCAACAGCAATTCTTTTTTTAATGCCAACACAGTTTCTTCCGAATTCAATTCGTAAAAAATTGAATTTTCACCTACCAAATCTGTAGCAATTCCAAAAAATAACAGTTGAATTTTCATGGCTTAAATTTCAGCAAAAATAAATTATTTCTGCCTAAAAAAGGCGATTCATTTAAAATACATCTAAATAATCAATTGCGTGATGAATATCACAAAACTAATTTTTACATTCGTTAAATTTGTTATAGTTCAAAATATTTTCAAAAATATGAAGTATGGTTTTATAATTGACAATCGCAAATGCATTGGTTGTCACGCTTGTACAACAGCCTGTAAATCAGAACATGATGTGGCTATTGGAGTAAACAGAACCTACGTGAAGCAGGTTGAAAAAGGAGAATTTCCAAATACGCGAAGAATTTTTTCAGTGATGCGCTGCAACCATTGCACCGACGCTCCTTGCGTGGAAATTTGTCCGGTTCAGGCGCTTTACACCCGTGAAGACGGGATTGTGGATTTCGACAACAACCGTTGTATCGGTTGTAAATCTTGTATGCAAGCTTGTCCTTACGACGCTTTGTATATTGATCCCGATACACATACTGCGGCAAAATGCAATTATTGTGCACACAGGGTAGATGTTGGTCGTGAGCCGGCTTGCGTATCCGTTTGCCCGGAACATGCGATTATTGCCGGTGATATGCACAATCCGAACACGGAGATTTCGCAATTGTTGGCACGCCAGGCGGTGAAAGTCCGCAAGCCTGAAAAAGGAACAAATCCTAATTTATTTTATATAGATGGAGACGATGCTTCATTGGTTGCAGAGGCAACAGACAAGTCGGGTCCAAGTATGTGGAGTTCACAGGCGCGAGGTGTTGGACATTTTGCGAAAGCTGCGGAAAAAATGATGTACAGCAATAAGGAGTTCGATTTATTGCAGATGACAATCGACAATGATATTGAAGCGGCTTACCAAAGAAAAGACAGTGAAAATCCGAATTATATAGATGTATTGAACGGGAAAGCCCGCAGAGTATATGACACGCCGGATAAAGGAATATTGTGGGGCTGGGAAGTTTCCGCCTATGTATTTACCAAAGCCATCGCTGCAGGCGCTTTTTTAATTCCTTTTTTGGCCATGCTGTTGGGCTATGAAGTTTCTCCAACCGCTAAATTATGGTCGGCAGGAATTTCGTTGGTTTTCCTTGGGCTAACAGGGTTATTCTTGGTGATGGATTTAGACAGGCCGGACCGATTTTTAAATGTTTTATTGCGTCCGCAGTGGAATTCCTGGTTGGTGAAAGGCGGTTATACAATTACTGTTTTCGGATTGTTGGTAACAATTTGGGGAGCAATGACCTTCTTCGAAATAAAAACCGGTGAAACTGTTTTATTATGGATTACTGTAGTTTTCGCCATATTGTTGGCAATTTATACCGCATTCTTATTTGCCCAGGCTAAAGGCCGCGATTTTTGGCAAAGTCCAACCTTACCGCTGCACATGTTGGTGCACAGCGTGATGGCGGGAACTGCAATTTTTGTGATTGCTTCCCTGGTTTTCGGTTATGAAGACTGGATGGTGATGCTGAGAAACACCATGATTATTGCTTTGGTGGTGAACCTTTTTACGCTGGTTACTGAATTAACCATCACACATCCGACCACTTCAGCAAAAATGGTGGTGAAAATGATCACGAAAGGAAGGTATAAAAATCTGTTTTGGGGCGTTACCGTTTTGGTAGGAAACATCATTCCATTGGCATTGTTGCTTTTGGGTGCTGGAGAATTAGTGGCTGTGTTATCAGGAGTTTGTGTTTTGGCAGGAATTCTCATCACAGAGAAAATTTGGGTGGAAGCACCACAAAGAGTTCCGTTAGCTTAATTAAAAAGTTAAAAGTTTGAAATTCAAAATAAAAAAATCGTAAATCGTAAATCATCATGGGTTACAAAAAACCATCATTTATAGAAGGAATTGCTGAAAAATTAGGCATCATTCCTAATTTGCATAAAGACGGCCATCAGGAATTTGATCAGGATATGCGCCATTTTACCGATGAACAAGTAGCGCAACTGTATGAGAATTTTCCGCCACCTGAAAAATGGGACAATTGGGTGGAATACAATCCGAAGGTATGGCCAAAAAAGGAAAAAGTCACTTATCAAATTGTGCCGACTACCTGTTTTAATTGTGAAAGCGCCTGTGGATTAACCGCATTCATCGACAAAGAAACTCAGGAAGTCAAAAAATTTGAGGGAAATCCTTACCATCCGGGAAGCCGAGGAAGAAACTGCGCCAAAGGTCCGGCCACCATCAATCAATTGACAGATCCAGACCGAATTTTATTTCCGCTGAAAAGAAAAGGAAAAAGAGGTGAAGGAGAATGGGAGCGTGTGAGTTGGGACGAAGTGCTCGACACTATTTCTTTAAGAATCAGAAATGCCATTTTGGAAAATCGCCACAATGAAGTTGCTTACCATGTGGGAAGGCCGGGTCATGAAAAATTTATGAACTGGATTTTGCAGGGCTGGGGAATTGACGGACATAATTCGCATACCAATATTTGTTCTTCAGGAGCACGCTTTGGCTATAATTTGTGGTATGGATACGACAGGCCATCACCAGATCACGCAGAAGCAAAATTTATATTGCTGATTTCTGCACATTTAGAATCGGGTCATTATTTCAATCCGCATGCGCAACGCATTATTGAAGGGAAAATGAAAGGCGCCAAATTGGCCACGATGGATCCCCGTTTATCAAATACCGCAAGTATGTCCGATTATTGGATGCCGTCTTATCCGGGAACGGAAGCCGCCGTTTTGCTGGCGATGGCATTGTATATTTTGCAAAATAAGTTGTACAATAGAGATTATTTAGAAAATTGGACCAACTGGCAAGAATATTTAAAGGCCAAACACGCAGATAAAGCGATTACTTTTGAGAATTATATTGATGCAATGATCGACGAGTACAAGGAGTTTACGCCTGAATTCGCAGAAAAAGAATCGGGCGTAAAAGCGGATATGATCGTGGAGATTGCACAAAAAATTGGTGAAGCTGGAGAACGTTTTGCGTCTCATAACTGGCGCGCTGCGGGCGCATCAAACCTTGGCGGCTGGGCTGTTGCCCGTTGTTTGCATTTCTTAACGGTGCTTACTGGTGCAGTGGGCACAAAAGGCGGGACATCCCCAAATATCTGGAACAAATTTGCACCAAGCATTCCAAATCCGCCAAAACCACAGAAACAATGGAATGAATTGCATTTTCCAAAAGAATTTCCTTTGTCATTTTTTGAAATGAGCCAATTGTTGCCGCATTTCCTAAAAGAAGGAAGGGGAAAACTGGATGTGTATTTTTCGAGGGTTTTCAATCCGGTTTGGACCTATCCCGACGGTTTTACCTGGATGGAAATGTTTATGGACGAAAGTAAATTTGGATTGCACGCCGCATTAACGCCAACGTGGAATGAAACTGCTTTTCACGCCGATTTTGTGTTGCCGATGGGATTGGCTTCGGAACGTCACGACATCAACTCTTACGCCACGCACGGCGGAACTTGGGTGGCTTTTCGTCAGCCAGTGTTGCGTGAAGCTGCGCGAAGAAATGGAAAACCTGTGCAACTGACTTATGAAGTGAATCCGGGAGAAGTTTGGGAAGAAGATGAATTTTTTATTGAATTAAGCTGGCGGATAGATCCCGACGGAAGTATGGGAATTCGCAAACATTTTGAATCGCCTTATCGTCCGGGAGAAAAAATTACTATCGACGAATATTACCAATACATTTTTGAACGCGTTCCGGGCTTGCCGGAAACCGCCAAAAAAGAAGGCATTACCGAATTGGAGTACATGCAAAAGTATGGCGCCTTTGAAATTGAAAGCGGTGAATCGTACAAAAAGAATGAAACATTATTAACCGAAGCGCAGTTAACTGGAGCAATAGTGAATGAAAATAACAATGTTGTTTCCAAAGACGGAAAAGACATCGGTGTAATGATTAACGGAAAAGCGATGGTTGGTTTCCCAACGCCATCACGTAAAAATGAGTTTTATTCGCAAACCATGGTCGATTGGAAATGGCCGGAATATGCCACGCCAACTTATATTAAAAGCCACATTCATCTCGATAATCTGGACAAATCAAAAGGAGAATATGTGCTGGTTCCAACATTCAGGCTGCCGGCGTTGATTCATACCCGTTCGGGAAATGCAAAATGGCTGGTGGAAATTTCAAACAGAAATCCGATTTGGATGCATCCCGACGATGCGGCAAATTGGGGATTTAAAACGGGCGATTTGGTGAAAATGAATACCGATATCGGTTATTTCATCGATAAAGTTTGGGTAACGCAAAGTATGAAACCCGGCGTTGTTGCATGTTCGCATCATATTGGCAGGTGGAGAAGGCCTCAGGATAAAACAGGAAACAGGTGGGCCACCAATACCGTAAATATTGAAAGCAATGGCAAAGGCGGTTGGAAAATGAACACCATTTCTGGCATTGAACCATTTGAATCATCGGACAAAGACTCTAAACGAATTTTTTGGAAAGACGGAGGCGTGCACCAAAATATTACCCACGCCGTGCATCCCGATCCTATCAGTGGCATGCATTGCTGGCACCAAAGGGTTCGTATTGAAAAACCAGGAAAAGAGGAACATTATGGAGATATTTTTGTGGACACCAACAAATCGCACGAGGTTTATAAAGAATGGATGAAAATGACACGTCCGGCTCCGGGGCCAAATGGAGAACGCAGGCCAATTTGGTTTGAAAGAGCTTTTAGGCCCGATCCATCGATGTTTTATCTGAATGATGAAACGAGCATAACAAATTTTGATACACAAAGAAATGAGTAATGGCGAACTGCATCTGTACCAATAAAAAATAAATAATAGACAGATGAAAAGAAAAAAGAAGATTAATGAAAATCCCGCAATTGCGGGATTTTTTTTGTTTTAAAATTATGCGAAGAATAAGCAGTTTTTAAATCTTAAAACAAATAATAGGTCAATTTAGTTAGTTATTTATAATTTAGCAATTTACCATAATCAACCTTAATCCATAGAACTCCTCATGCCAACCAAAAAAGAATCAGCGCAGCACTTTTTAATACTTGCTTCAGCAGGGAAATCAAAAGAGGCATTTAAACTTTATGTAGGGGCAACATTTAAACACCACAATGCTTATTTTAAAGGAGACGCAAATACTTTAATGATTGCAATTGAAGAAGACGCTAAAATGAACCCTGATAAAATTTTTGAAATTCAACGTGCTTTGGAAGAGGATGATTTGGTTGCGGTTCATTCTCGTTTCAGACAAAATCCGAACGATACAGATTACGCTGTGATGCATATTTTCCGTTTTGAAGGAAATAAAGTTGTGGAACTTTGGGATTTTGCCCAGGCTGCTCCTGCTGAAATGATCAATGAAAACGGGATGTTTTAATTCGAAATTGTAAGTAATAAAGCTACTTTTTCTAATCCACATAAATTTTGCTTCCTTGTAAATACTCGGAAGGTCTTTTTCCTAAAATCTTTAAAAAAGTATTGCTGAAGGTGGGCAAACTGCTGTAGCCAACCATCAATGCAATTTCGCCGATGGTGTGTTTCTTTTCAAGCACGTATTCTAGCGCTTTAAACATTCTAAGCAAGGTGTAATAATGAATAAAAGTAATTTTTACATCGCTTTTAAACAATCTGTGCAACGAGCGTTCACTCATTCCCAAATGAGAAGCAATTTCTGTCAGCGAAATATTTTTGTCTAAATTGTCTTTTAAATAAATCAGGGTTTTTTCCAGTCTGGGATCTTTAGGACGCGGAAGCGTCAGCATCAATGGACCGGTTGAAATTTGTGCCAATAACACTTTAAAAGCGGTTGCCACGGGAAATCTTTTTTCATCCGTTTCAAAAATGTTGCCATCCCATTTTTGCGTATAATATAACAAATGCCATAATAATTCATTCACTGGGTAAATGCCTTCTGTTTTGTAAAATTGCGCATCAGATTTTTCTACTGGAAAATATAGGTTTCTCATAATCACTTCAGGCGTACTGGGATAGATGGCATGTTCAACATCGGGAGGAATCCACATATAATGCCTTGCGGGCAAAAAGTGTGTTTTATTTCCTGTTTTTATATAAACAATTCCGCCTTCTGTATAAATAAATTGTCCTTTTTTATGAGAGTGTTTTTTAATAAATAACTCACCCATCAAATCGTGATGACAGTAAATGCTGCATTCAATTTTATCAACTTCGGTTAAATAATATTTCTCTTTGGCTTCGTTTTTTTTCATTTGGCAGAATTGAATAAATCATTGACCATTTTAAATATATGGTTAACGTGTAGAATTGCTACATTGCATCCCTAAATGAATAGGACAACATTTTTATTTGAGCAAATTAGTGTTAATTTTTTAAATAAATCATATGAAATACAACAAAGAAGTAAGGATGGAGCGAATTCTTTTCGAGAATTATAAGAATATAATTTTTACGCCTGAAGAGGCTGCGAAATTTATTAAAAACAACTCCATTGTTGGTGTAAGTGGTTTTACAAAAGCCGGTGACAGCAAATCCGTATTGCCTGCTTTTGCAAAACGTGCAGAAACAGAAGATGTGCAAATCACCCTTTTAAGCGGGGCTTCTCTTGGCTATGATACCGATGCCGATTTGGCAAAAAACCATGCTATTTATAAAAGAATGCCTTTTCAGGCCGATCCAACTTTACGTCAATCAATTAATACGGGCGAAGTGTTGTATGTAGACCAGCATTTAAGTGAAACGGCAGAAATGTTGCACAACCAGCATTTGCCAAAAGTGAATATGGCCATTATTGAAGCCACTTATATTGATGCAAACGGGTTTATTATTCCAACCACATCGGTGGGGAATTCCGCAACTTTTGCTGCTTTGGCCGATGAAATCATTATAGAAGTTAATGTGTCAATCCCTTTATCTTTTAAAGGAATTCACGATGTATTTATTCCCAAACCATATCCGCACAGAAACATTATAGCCATTACCGATCCTGAGACCAGAATTGGAACGGAATACATAAAAATTGATCCTAAAAAAGTTATCGCGGTAGTGTTTACGGACCGTCCGGACAGTCCGGCAAAAATCTCTGCACCCGATGAAAACACCACTGCCATTGCCCAGCACATCCTTAAATTTCTGGAAAATGAAGTGACAGAAGGAAGACTGACCAATTCATTATTGCCTATTCAGGTTGGAATCGGAAAAATAGCAAATTCCGTATTATCGGGTTTTGTAAACAGTCCTTTCGAAAATTTGACGATGTATTCTGAAGTATTGCAAGACAGCACTTTCGAATTATTTGATGCCGGAAAAATGATATTCGCTTCGGCTTCATCCATCACGGTTTCCGAAGAATGTTATAAAAAATTCATTGGAAACTTTAAAGATTATAAAAACAAAATTGTGTTAAGGCCACAAAATATCAGCAATGCAGCTGAGGTAATTAGAAGATTGGGGATTATTGCTATAAACACCGCTATTGAATTTGATATTTACGGAAACGTGAATTCCACGCATTTGGGAGGAACGCATATGATGAACGGCATTGGAGGATCGGGAGATTTTGCCAGAAGCGCTTATTTAAGCATTTTTGTTTGTCCGTCATCATCCAAAAATAACACCATTTCTCACGTGGTTCCTATGGTTTCGCACCATGACCATACAGAACACGATGTCGATATTTTGGTAACAGAGCAAGGTTTGGCCGATTTAAGAGGTTTGGCGCCAAAAGAACGCGCGCAAGTTATTATCGACAACTGTATGCATCCTGAATACAAAGAACAAATGCAGGATTATGTTGAAGAAGCCCTAAAACGCGGCGGACAAACACCTCATGTGATGGAAAAAGCATTTAGCTGGCATCTCGATTTAAAATCTCAAGGCACCATGAAAAAATTGGTAGAAGCAGTAATATAATAGTTTGGTTAATTATCTTTAAGAGCTCCTTTTTAAGGAGCTTTTTTAGTTTTATTCATTTTTAAATGAAGTGAAATGCCTCTTATTTATTGTTTTTGGTTATTTTAGCGATGTTATAAAAAAAGTAAAATTGAAAATAATTGCGGCTGCATCATCAAGTTATCAGAATTTTAAAAATAAATAGAATGAATGCTCTTTAATTCCATAGATTTTGCCATTTTCTTGCCGATTGTATTTATACTTTATTGGTTTGTTACCAACAAAAACTTAAAGCTTCAAAATTTATTAATTGTTGTTTCAAGTTATGTGTTTTATGGCTGGTGGGATTGGCGATTTTTGGCATTGATACTTTTTAGCACACTTGTTGACTATTTGATTGGGGTTAAACTTTCAAAAGAAGAAAATGAGACCAAAAGAAAAGTTTTGCTTTGGATAAGCATTATCGTAAATCTTGGTTTTCTCGGATTTTTTAAATATTACAACTTTTTTATAGAAAATTTTACCACGGCCTTTTCATTCTTCGGAAATGAAATTCAAGCCAATTCTTTAAATATCATTTTACCCGTTGGTATTAGTTTTTATACATTTCAAACTTTAAGTTATTCAATAGATGTTTATAATAAAAAGCTAGAACCTACTAAGGACTTTATCGCCTTTACTGCCTTTGTAAGTTTTTTTCCGCAATTGGTGGCTGGCCCAATTGAACGAGCAACCAATTTATTGCCACAGTTTTATAAAAAGAGAACATTTGATTATAACAAGGCAGTAAATGGTATGCGTCAGATACTTTGGGGTCTTTTTAAAAAAATGGTCATAGCCGATAATTGTGCAGAATATGCTAATATTATATTTAATAACTCGGATAATTATAATGGAAGCACTTTGGTTTTAGGCGCTTTGTTCTTTACTTTTCAAATCTATGGCGATTTTTCAGGGTACTCTGATATCGCAATTGGAACATCAAGACTTTTTGGATTTGATTTGAAGAGAAATTTTGCGTTTCCTTATTTTTCAAGAGATATTGCAGAGTTTTGGAGACGTTGGCACATTTCTCTTTCTACTTGGTTTAGAGATTATTTATACATTCCATTAGGCGGAAGTAGAGGCGGAACTTGGATAAGTTCCAGAAATATTTTTATCATATTTATTGTGAGTGGTTTTTGGCATGGCGCAAATTGGACATTTATTGTTTGGGGGGCATTAAATGCCCTGTATTTTTTACCGCTATTGCTTTTAAATAAAAACAGGCAGCACATTGGAATTGTTGCGCAAGGAAAACACTTCCCAACTTTAAGAGAATTTTTCCAAATAATAATAACCTTTGGTTTGACTGTATTTGCTTGGATATTTTTTAGAGCTGAAAATATTGGACATGCATTCAATTATATTTCTGAAATATTTTCAACATCTACTTTTAGTCTTCCTGATTTTAAAGAGATTTACAGGGCTTATGTAACATTAGGTTTGGTTGCTTTTTTTATGATGTTGGAGTGGTTTGGAAGAGGTCATGAATTCGCCATTGAAAAATTAATGATAACTCGTTCAAGAATGCTAAGATGGTCATTTTATTCTTTTATCATATTTATGATTATCATGTTTGCGCAGACTGAAGAGACCCCGTTTATTTATTTTCAATTTTAGACAGATGAAACGAGCATTTCAAATTTTGACACACATAGGAATGATTAATAGCGAACAGCATCTGTTACCACTAAAAAAAAATAATTTAAACAGATGAAAAAATTTATTATTTTGATGCTAAAATTTTCTGTTTTTATATTAGTATTCTATAGCATATTGATTATTTTTTGGGGAAGATTTGCACCAGCTATTTTAAGGCCAAATATAAATTATACATACAGAACATATGGGTTTACCAATACCAGATTAAATGAGATTAGTAACTTTAAAAATATTGATATTTTATTTTTGGGTTCATCACATGCCTATCGTGGGTTTGACACTAGAATTTTCAATAATGCAGGCTTGAAATCCTTCAATTTAGGTTCAAGTTCTCAAACGCCGGTTCAAACAGAAATTCTTATAAAAAGGTACTTAGATTCTTTAAAGCCAAAAATGATAATATTTGAAGTTTCTCCATTATCGTTCAGTACTGACGGTGTAGAATCAACTTTGGACATTATTTCAAATGATAAAAATGATTTAAATTCTATTAAGTTAGCGTTGAATCAAAATAATTTAAAAATTTACAATACGCTGTTTTATTCCTGTTTTCATTCAATCTATCGTGATTTATTTGTTGAAAAAAAGTATGCGGAAGATATAAAGAAAGGTAATGACATGTATATTAGCGGAGGTTATGTAGAAAAAGAATTTAAGCTTTTCAAATATGTTAATTACCCAGAGACTAAATGGGAATTTAACGAAACCCAATTTTCTGCGTTGCAAAGAATTATTGAGCTTGTTAATAAACGCAATATTAAACTGATTTTAATTCAAGCGCCAAGCACTTCCAGTTTTTATAATGCCCATACCAATAACATTGAATTTGATGATAGGATTGGTAATTACGGAATTTACTTTAATTTTAATGAAATATCAAAATTAGATGATTCACTTCATTTTTATGATGCTCATCACTTAAATCAAAAAGGTGTGGAAATTTTAGATAATGATGTCATAAATCTTATATTTAAGCAGAAATTTATTTTAAGAGAATAAAGAATATCTCTTCATAACTTTAGAGTTTGCAAAAACGTTTTTGACAAAAAATCGCTAACTTATCAAGAATGATTGTTAAAAAAATGCAGTATAATGCTCATTGAAAAAGCAGTTTTTAATTCCTGGTTTTAAAAAATTACGTGCGCTAAAAAACCCTATTTTATAGGTTTATATTTTCATTTATTTTGAAACTATGATAAATATTAGCTTTCCTTTGCGCGAATAATGGTTAACTTTGTGACTTACGATTTATTAAATTAACTATTATTATGAGCGATTCTAAAAAACAGAGCGAAGCTTTATTTTACCACCAATACCCGAGTCCGGGCAAAATTCAAGTAGTTCCAACAAAGAAACATGCAACCCAGCGCGATTTGTCGTTGGCATATTCACCAGGTGTGGCTGAGCCGTGTTTGGCCATCGAAAAAAATCCGGATGATGTCTATAAATATACCGCAAAGGGAAATTTAGTGGCCGTTATTTCTAACGGTACTGCAGTTTTAGGTTTGGGTGATATTGGAGCGATGGCTGGTAAACCAGTAATGGAAGGGAAAGGATTGTTGTTTAAAATATTTGCAGATATTGATGTTTTTGATATAGAAGTGGATACACACGATGTGGAGAAATTTATTGAAACAGTAAAAAATATTTCAGTAACTTTTGGAGGCATTAATTTGGAAGACATTAAAGCGCCGGAAGCTTTCGAAATAGAGCGTAGACTAAAAGAAGAGTTGGACATTCCCGTAATGCATGATGACCAACACGGTACAGCAATCATTTCAGCAGCGGCATTAAAAAATGCAGTTGAAATAACAGGAAAAGACCTTGCAAAAGTTAAAATAGTGGTGAGTGGCGCAGGAGCTGCTGCCATTTCCTGCTCAAGATTGTATTTGGCAATTGGCGCTACAAGAGAAAATTTGGTGATGTGCGACAGCAAAGGGGTTATCAGAAAAGATGCATCGAATTTAAATGCCCAAAAAGCAGAGTTTGCAACCGACCGTGATTTACATACGTTGGAAGAAGCAATGGTTGGTTCAGATGTTTTTATTGGACTTTCAAAAGGAGATCTTGTAACACCGGCAATGTTGATGACGATGGCAAAAGACCCAATCGTTTTTGCGATGGCTAACCCAACTCCCGAAATTGAGTACGATTTGGCAGTGGCAACAAGAAAAGACATTATTATGGCCACGGGTCGTTCAGATTATCCTAACCAGGTGAACAATGTGCTTGGTTTTCCATATATTTTTAGAGGTGCGTTAGATGTGAGAGCCACCAAAATAAATGAAGAAATGAAATTGGCAGCGGTTCATTCTTTAGCAAATTTGGCCAAAGAAACCGTTCCGGAACATTTAAACATTCTGTACGGAAAAACAAATATCAAATTTGGCAGAGAATATATCATTCCTAAACCATTCGATCACAGGCTTATTACCGAAGTTCCTCCAGCAGTGGCGAAAGCAGCTATGGAATCGGGTGTTGCAAAAGAACCTATCACAGATTGGGATGCCTACAAAGAAAGATTGGCAGAAAGACTGGGAACAGGAAGCAAATTGATGCGTATGTTGATGTCTCGCGCAAAAGATGATCCAAAAACCATCATTATAGCTGAAGCAGATCATTTAGATGTGTTAAAAGCAGCCCAAATTATTCATGATGACGGAATTGGAAAACCTATTTTATTGGGTGACAAAAAAATTATTGAGGAATTGATGAAGGAAATCAATTTTACTGCGGATGTGAAAATTTTAGATCCTAAAAGTGATGAAGAAGAAGAACGTAGAAACAGATATGCGAAAGTATATTGGGAAAAAAGACAGCGCAACGGAGTCACATATTTTTCCGCTCAAAAATTAATGCGAGAACGCAATTACTTTGCGGCTATGATGTTAAATGAAGGCGATGGCGATTCCTTAATTACAGGTTATTCTAGAGCTTATCCAACGGTTGTAAAGCCAATGATTGAGTTAATTGGTAGGGAAAAAGGTGTGAAACGAATTGCGGCAACAAATATCATGTTGACCAAAAGAGGCCCGATATTCTTTTCAGATACCGCCATAAATATTGAACCAACGGCTGAAGAATTGGCAAATATTGCTTATATGACGAGTGTTTCTATGAGAATGTTTGGATTTGAACCTAATTTGGCGATGTTGTCGTTTTCTAATTTTGGATCATCTCCATCTCCATTAGCCGATAAAGTTTCACAAGCTGTTGAAATTTTGCACAGAAGATATCCAGAACTTAATGTGGATGGTGAAATACAAGCCGACTTTGCCTTGAATCCTAAATTAATGAAAGATAAATTTCCTTT
Organism: Lutibacter flavus; assembly: GCA_945903795.1. Lineage (GTDB taxonomy): Bacteria > Bacteroidota > Bacteroidia > Flavobacteriales > Flavobacteriaceae > Lutibacter > Lutibacter flavus_A. The sequence continues at coordinate 30,744 of CAMDPE010000003.1, forward strand.
TTCCAGGTTAACCGACAAAAAAGTGAATGGTTTAATTTTTCCAAGTCTGGAATCAGCAAATATTGGTTATAAACTTATGAAAGAATTTGACCAAATTGTATCCATCGGACCTATTATTATGGGACTTCAAAAACCGGTTCATATTCTTCAGCTTGGTGCCGGTGTTGATGAAATCGTGAACATGGCTTGTGTGGCCATTGTACATGCTCAGGAAAAAATGAATATTAAGTAATATTTTATTACATTTGGAAGTCCATAGAAAAAGTGAAATATGATAACGCACATAAGAGGAAAATTAGTTGAAAAAAATCCAACATTTGCCGTTGTAGAATCTAACGGCGTCGGTTATTGGCTTAATATTTCTCTTAATACATATTCTCAGCTTCCAGACAATGAATTTGTTATGCTGTATACGCATCTTTCTATTAAGGAAGATGCGCATACATTATATGGGTTTATCAACAAAACAGAACGCGAAATTTTTAGATTGCTTATTTCCGTTTCTGGGGTTGGACCAAGTATTGCCCGAACTATGTTGTCATCCATGACAACCGATGAAATTCAGCAAGCCATCGCTTCAAATAATGTTTCTGTGATTCAATCCGTAAAAGGAATTGGTGTTAAAACCGCACAACGCGTATTGGTAGATTTGAGAGACAAAATTTCCAAAACCTATGCCATTGATGAAGTTTATGTTAGCCAAAGCAATACGATTAAAAATGAAGCGTTATCAGCATTAGAGGTCTTAGGATTTAATAAAAAACAGGTTGAAAAAGTAGTGGATAAAATACTGCTTGAGGATAAAAACCTAAGTGTTGAGGTTTTGATAAAAAACGCATTGAAAAATTTATAAAAATTGAAAAAGTCGCGATATATAGTTAAAACGTATATTTTATTTTTTTTCTTTTGGTTTTTTCTGTCAGCAGTTAAAGCCCAAACACCTCCTATTTTACTACCAAACGATACTACCATTGTTGAAAAAGCAACTGATACCATAAAATTAAAATACCCATTTAAAAGATTTCAGGAAGGAAGTTTGTTTTTAACCGACCCGAAGCAATCGGAAATCATTTATGATACTGCGCTTGGTAAGTATATGATTGTTGAAAAAATTGGAGATTATTACGTGCAGTATCCGATTTTTATGACTCAGGAAGAGTACAAACAATACCAGCTAAAAAAGGACATGCTTGCCTATTACAAAAGCAAAATTAGCGCAACCAATCCTAAAAAGGCAGGAAGCGTTGAGCAACAAAAAAATTTATTGCCAACTTATTATGTAAATTCAGATTTTTTTCAATCTGTTTTTGGAGGAAATACTATAGAGGTAAATCCACAAGGATCTGTATTGGTAAAGCTGGGAATGTTGTATCAAAAAGTAGACAATCCGCAATTGTCCGAGCGCAATAGAAAAAGTACGACGTTCGATTTTAACCAGGAAATTAGCGCGAGTATCCTGGCAAAAGTAGGAACCAAATTAAAAGTTTCCGCACAATACGACACACAATCAACCTTTAATTTCCAGAATCAAATAAAGTTGGAATACACGCCGACGGAAGATGATATTCTTCAAAAAATAGAAGTTGGGAATGTAAGTATGCCCCTTAAAAACTCCTTAATTGTGGGTGCACAAAGTTTATTTGGGGTTAAAACACAATTGCAATTGGGGAAAACTACCGTTACAGGCGTTTTTGCCGAACAAAAATCACAAACAAAAACAGTGGCTGCGCAAGGTGGCTCAACCATTCAGGAATTTGATCTTCAGGCAACAGATTATGATGAAAATCGACACTTTTTTTTATCACAATATTTTAGGGATAATTACAATAGTGCTTTAAAAGATTTTCCACTAATTAGCAGTGCTGTAAATATCACAAAAGTGGAAGTTTGGGTCACCAACAGAAACGCCACAACCATTGACATCAGAAATATTGTGGCGCTTTCAGATATTGGAGAAGGTGATCCAACAAATATTGGTCCGGCCAACGTAACTCCGGTTCCTGGCGCCATTTTTCCATCCAACAACGCCAACGACATATCATCAATCTTAACAACCACAAATCCAGTTCGTAACATTTCAACAGTTGGTAATGGTTTGTCTCCATTTGCCATGCAACAAGGCCGTGATTATTCGGTTTTGGAAAACGCCATCAAACTAAGACCTGATGAATTTAGGGTGCATCCTCAATTGGGTTTCATTTCATTGAATAGAAGATTGGCCGATTCAGACGTGCTTGCAGTGGCTTTTGAATATACAGTTAGTGGTGATTCCCAAGTATATAAGGTGGGTGAATTTACAAGTGATGGTATTATTGCACCTGAAAATATTGTGGTAAAACTCTTGCGAAGCGAAATTATAAGTACCCAAATTCCGCTATGGGATTTGATGATGAAAAATATTTATTCGTTGCAAACTTTTAGAATGCAGCGTGACGGATTTAGATTGGAATTGTTGTATGCGGATGATGCGACCGGCGTGCCGATAAACGTACTTCAAAATGCGCAAACAACAGGTGTTTCTGATAAAACATTGCTAAATTTATTGGATGTGGACAGGCTGGACCAAAGTCAGTTTTACACACCGGAAGGCGATGGCTATTTTGATTACGTGGAGGGCGCAACCGTAAATTCGGAAAAAGGATATATTATTTTTCCAAATGTGGAACCTTTTGGTACAGATTTACAGGCTAAATTAACCAATAGTGACGATGAAATATACATTTTTAATGAACTATACCGAATCACCCAATCCGAAGCAAAAAATAATTTTCAGCAAAAAGACAAATATTTAATTAAAGGTTATCATAAATCCGAAAGCGCCAACGGCATTCCTTTAGGCGCATTTAATGTGGCACAAGGTTCGGTAAGAGTAACTTCTGGCGGAAGAGAATTGGTTGAAGGTATTGACTATGTAGTTGATTATCAAATGGGACGGGTTCAAATTATCAATCCGAGTTTGGAAGCCTCCAATGCGCCTATTGAAGTTTCTGTGGAGAACAATGCCACATTTAATTTGCAGACAAAGAGCTTTTTAGGCATTGATATTGAACATCGATTTTCCGATAATTTTATTGCCGGCGCCACCATCTTAAATTTGAATGAAAAGCCAATAACACAAAAAGCACTCTTCGGACAAGAGCCAATTAACAACACTATTTTTGGGTTAAATGCAAGCTTTGGAACGGAAGTCCCAAAATTTACAAAATGGGTGAATAAACTGCCAAATATTGATACCGATGTTCCATCAAATTTTTCAGTTCGTGGAGATTTTGCTTATTTAATTCCGGGCTCACCAAAAAGAATTGAATTAGACGGACAAGCGACTTCATACGTTGATGATTTTGAAGGCTCCCAAATTCCTATTGAAATAAAAACAATTCAGCAATGGTATATGGCCAGTACGCCGCAATATCAAACGCAATTTGATTTGGGAGGAAACGTTTCCGACATATCTTATGGATATAAAAGAGCCAGATTGGCGTGGTATACTGTTGATCCTCTTTTTTATGGAGGATCTTCGTTACAACCCTCAAGTATTGACAATACAGAGCTTTCTCGTGCGGAGGTTAGAAGAATCAGGTACGAAGAATTATTTCCGGAACAAGACCTGGATTTAACGCAATCAACCGTAGTAAGAACCTTGGATTTGGCTTACTATCCAAATGAAAGGGGAAGTTATAACTTCGACACTTCAAATTTGGGTGCTGATGGAAAATTTACCAATCCGGAAGATAGGTGGGCAGGGATTACCAGACCATTAACCACTACTAATTTTGAACAATCTAACGTTGAATATATTCAATTTTGGTTGATGGACCCTTACGACCATTATTCAATTACAAATGAAGAAGGTTTGCCTACAGGCGTAAATCCGAACGATCCTGCAAATCAGGTTGGGGAAGTTTATTTTAACCTTGGAAATGTATCAGAAGATATTTTAAAAGATGGCAGGAAAATGTACGAAAATGGTTTGCCCGAAAATCCTTTGAGCACCAGCAATACAGAGCCAACTATTTGGGGAAAAATTCCTACCAACCAATCTTTATTGTATGCTTTCAGCGACAAGGATGATGAACGTTTGAGTCAGGATATTGGTTTAAATGGATTGACTGATGCCGAAGAAATCCAAAAGTTCGGAACCGCTTTTGGTCCCGATCCGGCAAATGACAATTATTCCTACTTCAGAAGCACGGAATACGACAACAACAATGCGTCCATTTTAACACGCTATAAAAAGTTTAACAATACGCAGGGAAATTCGCCGACAAATAATTTATCAACAGAAAGTTACCCAACATCAGCCACCACATTTCCAGATACGGAAGATATAAATAGAGACCAAACCATGAACACGGTTGAAAGTTATTATCAATACAAAGTGTCTTTAAATAAAAATGATTTAGTTATTGGTCAAAACAACATTGTTGATGAAAAAATAGTGAAAGTTGAACTTGAAGATGGCAGCCAAAAAGAATTCAGATGGTTGCAATTTAGGATTCAGGTAAGCAGTCCGGATGAGGTTGTTAATAATATTACCGGGTTTAATACCATTCGTTTTATGCGAATATTTTTAACCAAATTTAAAATGCCGGTGGTGTTGCGTTTTGGAGAACTGCAGTTGGTGCGTGGAGACTGGAGACGTTTCACTAAAACGTTGGATGATGCAATAGTGCCACCGCAAGATTTAACAAATTCACAACTTCAAAATTTTGGGGTTGGCGTTGTCAATATTCAGGAAAATGAAACCAGGAATCCGATACCTTATGTATTGCCTCCGGGAATTCAACGTGAAATATTAAGGGGAACCACCACCTTGCAAAAACAAAATGAGCAATCATTAACGTTAAAAGTTACCGATTTAGAACCTGAGGAAACTAGGGCAATCTTTAAAAATGTAAAGGTAGATTTAAGAATGTACAAACACTTAAAATTGTTTTTACACGCCGAAGGAATACAAACAAAACCACAAGTACAAGACAATGAATTAAAAGCCATTATTAGAATAGGAAGTGATTTAAACGATAACTATTATCAGCTCGAAAAGTTACTGACGATTTCAGATTATGGCGTAACAACTCCTTATGAAATTTGGCCTGAAGAAAATAATTTAGATGCCTTTTTGGAATATTTGGGAAAACTTAAATTATTGCGATTTGAAGCTGGAATTGCTCCAAATATATTGTTTCCTGCAGTAAATGCGCCTTCACCCATTGAAGGTTTGGACGGTTATGAAATTAGGGTAAAAGGAAATCCAAATTTGGCGAACATCAAAACCATAATGCTTGGGGTTAAAAATGCCACAAATACCAATCAAAGTGCTGAAATTTGGTTTAATGAAATGCGTGTATCCGAGTTCGACAATAAAGGCGGATGGGCAGCTGTTTTGAGTGCCGATGCAAATTTTGCCGATTTTGCGGATGTTGCCGTAACCGGAAGAATGGAAACACAAGGTTTTGGAGGCATTGAACAGCGCGTAAATGAACGTAGCCAGCAAGAAACGAAATTGTATGATGTGGTCACCAATGTGAATCTTGGGAAACTATTGCCGAAAGACTGGGGCATAAGACTGCCTTTTAATTACAGCATTTCTGAAGAGTTTAGAGATCCAAAATACGATCCGCAATACCAGGATGTATTGTTTGAAGATGCAAAAGACATCAATCCAAATAGTGCCAGCGCAAGAGATTATACCAAAAGAAGAAGTATCAGTTTAATCAATGTCAGAAAAGAATTTAATCAAAATTCAGACAGCAAGCAGCGTTTTTACAGCGTCGAAAACTTGTCGGTTTCTTATGCCTATAACGATACTTACCACAAAGATTACAACGTTCAAAAATTCAGCGATCAAAATGTTCGAACATCGGCAAATTATAATTACAGTTTTAAGGAGCTGACGCTAGAGCCATTTAAAAATGTGGATGCTTTAAAAGGAAAGTATTTACAATTTATTAAGGATTTTAATTTGAATTTCTTGCCTTCAACAATCTCTGTAAATTCAAATATTATAAGACGTTATAACGAACAGCTTTCTAGAAGTTTAATTGAAGGATTACCGGAATTGCCGGTGTTAAGGCAACGTCATTTTATGTTTGATTGGGATTACGCCATAGGATACAATTTAACAAAATCGCTACAGTTTAATTTTAGGGCGACCAATAACAATATTTATGATGACTTTTTTGCTTCAGATGACATCAAATTATTTGACAATTTCTTTACCACCGGAAGACCGGATCATTACCACCAGTCATTAAACGGAACTTACAAAATACCGTTGAATAAAATACCGTTTCTAGACTTTGTAAATGCAAATTATGCTTACACAGCCGATTTTGACTGGCAGGCAGCCTCACAATCCTATGCGGCCAAAATTGGAAATGTTATTCAAAATGCCAATACACATACCCTGGGTTTTGATTTAGATTTTAATACATTTTACAAAACCATTGGAATTGATAAGTTGTTGAATAATAAATCAAAATCGCCGGAAGTTGCGCAAAATAACGCTGCTAAAAAGAACAAATCTGTGGGTGCAGAAATTGGACAGACCTTTTACAATGTGTTAACTTCGGTTAAAAAAGCACGTATTAATTACTCTGAAAATAACGGAACCTATTTGCCGGGTTATGTGCCTCAAATCGGATTTTTAGGTCGCGACAATTATAGTGGAAGCCTTGCGCCAACCTTCGGATTTGTGTTTGGAAGCCAAATTGATATGAGACAAAGAGCGGTTGAAAATGGATGGTTGCTATCAAGAAATGAAAATGATCCTTATTTTAACAGAACTTTCAGCCAAACACACTTTAATAAATTGGATGCATCCGTTACCGTTGAGCCATCAAAAAATTTGGACATTGAATTTAGGGGCAATAAAACATACACCAAAAACACATCCCAGCAATTAGATGTTGTGAACGATATATTAAACACAAATTCACCAATTACCCAGTATGGGAATTTTAGCATAAGCCACAATATGTTAAAAACATCATTCAATAATAGTGATGTCACTTTTGAAGAATTTAAAAATAACAGAACAATTATTGCACAACGTCTTGCCGCAAATACCGGACAACCAATAAGTGGTTTTGGTGAAACAAGTGAACAGGTAATGATTCCGGCATTTATGGCTGCCTATTCCGGAAAGGATGCGGCTAACGTAAAATTAAGCGCATTTAGGGAAGTGCCCATTCCAAGTTGGAATTTAACCTATAAAGGATTGATGCAAATAGCTTGGTTTAAAGAACATTTCAGAAGTTTTTTAGTGACTCACAGCTACAATTCACTTTATTCTATCACAAGTTTTAGCAATAATTTGGCCTATAATAATGACAATCCTTATGCAGAAACCGATATAGCAGGCAATTATATCAACAAAACCATTTTTACAAATGTCAATTTACTGGAAGAATTTTCTCCACTGATAAAAATTGATGTGAAAATGAAAAATTCCGTATCTTTCAGCGGTCGAATAAATAAAGACAGAGGTCTAACTTTAAACTTTAACAACAATACAATTACCCAGATAAAAGGCACTGAATATGTGGTTGGATTGGGATATAGACTTAAAGATTTGGCGATGAAATTTAAGTTTGGCGGCGAGGTGACAAAACTAAAAGGAGATCTCGATTTAAGGGCTGATGTATCATTAAGAGACAACGAAACAATTATTAGAGCCATTGATAAAGATAATGACCAAGTCACCGGCGGACAGCGTTTATTGTCCATAAAATTCTTTGCGGATTATGCGGTAAGTAAAAACTTAACAACCTCTTTTTACTTTGACCAAAGTTCTTCCCAATATGCAATTTCAACAACTTTCCCAAGACAATCGGTAAGTTCAGGATTAAGCGTCAGATATATATTTGGTAATTAAATGATAAAATAAACAGTAAATTAAATAATAAAAATAATGAAAATTCCAGCAGATTTAAAATACACTAAAGACCACGAATGGATTAAAGTTGAAGGAAATACGGCAACAGTTGGTATTACACATTTTGCACAAAGCGAATTGGGCGATATCGTTTATGTTGATGTGGACACTTTAAACGAAACAATTGAAAAAGAAGAAGTCTTTGGATCGGTGGAAGCCGTAAAAACAGTTTCAGATTTATTTATGCCAATTTCAGGCGAAATCATTGAATTTAATGAAGCTTTGGGTGACGAACCTGAAAAAGTAAATAAAGATCCTTATGGAGAAGGATGGATGATTAAAATTGTTATTTCAGATCCTTCTCAAATTGAAGAATTGTTATCACCAAAGGAATATGGAGAGCTGATTGGTTCGTAATTATTTTTTTTATATTGCCTTACTTTTAACAATTACGATTACAGTTGGAAGTCTTATTTCTCTTAAGGACGGATTGGGAATTGGCGTACAAGTTTCAGACAAAATTTTGCACGCTTTTAGCTATTGTCTTTTAACAATTAGTTGGTTATTGGCTTATGGTTCAACGTCCATTTCATTAAAACCAACCATTTTTGTTGCCTTAGCAGTTTTTATTTATGGCATAATTATTGAGTTTTTACAAGGAGCATTAACCGATTATAGGCAAGCAGATTTACTTGATATTTTTGCCAATTTTTCGGGTATTGCGGTCGCAATCATATTTTTTATGCTTGTTTTGAAAAAAAACTAACATCAATTAAAAAATATACTTGTATAATATATTTAAATTATTAAATTAGCAACCTATAAAAAATTTACAGATGCAAGTCAAAAAAAATCCAAAAGCGAATTTAGAGACCTATACCAAATTGTTTATGCAGTTAGGTTTGGTATTAGCACTTTTAGTGGTTTATTTAGCCATTGAAAAGAAGACGTATGATAGAGTTATCGCAGAACTTGGCCCTGCTAGTTACAATGCTCAAGATGAGGAGCAAACTATTGAAATAGAGCAAGTGAAACCACCAGAGCAACAAGCTGCACCACCACCAACACCTGACAAGATTGAAATAGTTGAAGATGAAAAAGAAGTGGAAGAAACAGTGATTAAATCTACTGAAAGCAATCAAGACGAAGCTATTGAAGTTAAGAAAATTGTTGAAGTAAAGATGGATGAAGATATTATGGAGGATGTTCCTTTTGCAATTATTGAAGACGTTCCTGTATATCCAGGATGTAAAGGTTCAAAAGCAGAATTAAAAGAATGTTTGCAAGATAAAATCTCTAAACATGTAAATACTAAATTTAATGCAGATTTAGCGTCAGAATTGGGATTAACTCCAGGTATTAAAAAAATATTTGTAATGTTTAAAATTGATAAAACAGGAAACATTACTGATATTCAAGCTAGAGCGCCTCATAAAAGATTGGAAGCGGAAGCGATTAGAGTTGTTTCATCATTGCCTAAAATGATACCGGGAAAACAACGCGGACGTGCTGTAGGTGTAAAATACAGTTTACCAATTGCATTTA
>CAMDPE010000004.1 GCA_945903795.1 Lutibacter flavus
TACGCCAATAATTATTCCCCTGTGTGCAAAAATTTGTTAAGCTCGTTTCATTCGCTAAAATTACATCAAATTTAGCTTAAAAACCACAAATGACCGCGCCAACAAACTTATTTTAACCGGATTGGAAATTCTGATTCTGGTATTCATTATTTCTTCTGAAGGCGTTCTTTTTAGTTTTTTCAACAAACCCTTATAATAAATATAAGCTGTATAAACGCCAAACTTAGCTTCCATTGGCAATAATTTTATGCCTTTATAAGCTTCCTTAAAATCATTCTCAATTTCTTCAATGATGCTATTTTTTGAAGTTAAATCTAATAATTGCAAATTTATTCCGGGAAAATAAGAGCGATTTAACACTTCATAATCATCTTTTAAATCACGTAAAAAATTCACCTTTTGAAATGCAGAACCCAAGCGCATCGCATAACTTTTTAAGTTTTCATATTTCTCATTATCACCATCAACAAAAACTTTTAAACACATCAAACCAACAACATCGGCTGATCCATAAATATATGCATTGTATTCTTCTTCGGTATTATACTCCGCTTTATTTAAATCTAGTTTCATACTTTTTATAAAAGCCTGAATCAATTCATCGTCAATATTGTATTTTTTTACCGTTAACTGAAATCCGTTTAAAATTGGATTTAAACTAATTCCTTTCTCATAAGCTTTATAATAATCGCGCTCAAATTCGTTTATCAATTCATTTTTATCATAATCGTGAAAAGAATCCACAATTTCATCGGCAAACCTTACAAAAGCATAAATTCCAAAAATGGCTTCCCTAATTTTTGGCGCCAACATTTTTACAGCCAATGAAAAAGATGTGCTATATTTTTTGGTAACAATTTTGCTACACAAAAATGAAGTTTCATCAAAAGTTTGTTTCATTTTATAAACTGTTTTTCATTAATAATTCTGATACAATTTTTCCCGAAATAATTGCTGGTGGAACTCCGGGACCAGGAACTGTTAACTGTCCGGTAAAAAATAAATTTTTCACTTTTTTACTTTGGATTTTAGGTCGTAAAAAAGCAGTTTGCATCAATGTATTTGCCAATCCGTAGGCATTTCCTTTAAATGAATTATAATCTTTAATAAAATCATTCACGCAATAAGATTCTTTAAAAATGATATTGTCTTTCACATTTTGATTTGTCAACTTTTCCAATCTGTTTATTATTTTATTAAAATAAGCTTCACGTATTTCTGGATTATCAATAATTCCAGGTGCAATCGGAATTAAAAAAGTAGCTGCTTCATAACCATTCGGGGCAAAACTATCATCTGTAATGCTAGGAAAACTGCCATAAAAAAGCGGATCTTTTGGCCATTGCGGCGTGTCATAAATCTCAACGGCATGCTTGTCAAAATTTGAATCAAAAAACAAAGTGTGATGAGAAACATTGCTTAATTTTTTGCTAAAACCAACATAAAACAATAAGGCCGATGGAGCGAATGTTCTTTTATTCCAATAATTTTCGGAATACATTCTATATTTCTCCTCCAATAAAGTTTCAGAATGGTGATAATCGGCACCGCTAACAACAAAATCTGCTGCCACAAACTGCTGATTCACCTGAACACCTTTTACGGTACCATTTTCAACAACAATTTTTTCGACGTTTTGGTTTGTTTTAATTTTTACGCCCAATTCTTCAGCTAATGTCACAAAACCTTTTACAACTTCATACATTCCTCCTTTTGGATGCCAAGTACCCAAACCAAAATCGGCATAATTCATAAAACTGTAAAAACTAGGTGTATTTGAGGGCTTAGCGCCCAAAAATAAGACAGGAAATTCTAAAATTTGTATTAATTTTTCACTTTTAATATGTCCGCGAACTTCTGTACTGATACTTTTAAAAAACTGATTGACGTTGGCAATGGTTTGTAATGTCACCAACTCAGTTATTGAGTTTCCTGGTTTGTAAACCAAATTATTTACCGCAACTTCATAATTGAATTTTGCTGCTTTTAAAAATTTCTTTAAATAAACGGAACTTCCTATTTCTTCATTTTCGAAAACCTGATAGATTTCTTCGATTTTATCTGAAATAAGCAACGAATCTAATCGATCAAAATAAACCTGATAAGCCGGAGCCAGTTTCTCCAAATCGTAAAAATCGGATGGTTTTTTGTCGAAATCGGTAAAGAATTTTTCAAAAACATCGGGCATCCAATACCAAGTTGGGCCAATGTCAAATTTGAATCCGTTTTTAGTTAGCAGACGAGCTCTCCCACCAACACTGCTGTTTTTCTCAAGAATAGTCACGTCATAACCCGCTTTAGCCAAGTAGCAAGAAGCGGATAAGGATGAAAACCCTGAGCCTATTATAATAATTTTTTTCTTCATTTTGTTCAACAAATATACAATTAAGTTAAACAATAACAAATTATTTAATATAAATTACAAAATATTTAACAACTCGAACGGAGATTTAAATATTTTTATTTGATCATTTTTGAAAGAATCCGAATCAAACTGCGACAATTTTGAACCCAAAACCCATAAATTATCCTTAGAATCCTTTAACACTTCACTATAAACCTGATGCAAATATTCTTCCACAGTTTCTTTAGAAGGTTCAACAGTTAAATAAGTTAAAAAACAAACATCATCAAAGATTTTTTGAAGGTCATTTAAATTCTCGACTGGAACGCTTTGTCCTAAATAAATGGAATGGTATCCATGAAACAATAACTCAAAATGCAAATAAAGCAAACCTAGTTCGTGAATTTCATTCATTGGTAAATACAATACAAACTTTTTGCCATTTTTATTTGGCTGCAGAAATTGGAGTTTCTCTGTATTGATTAAAATCTTTTGCTTTATTAAGTTGGTAATGAAATGTTCATGAGCCGGCGTAATGGAATGAACTTGCCACAACACACCTATTTCAGTAAGAAAAGGAATAAAAACTTCAGTAAATATGGTTCTAAAAGAAGTTTGTGAAATAAGTCCGTTATAAGTTTGGTTAAACAAACCTTCATCAAAATTTAGCATGGCCAATTTGAAGGAATTTAGCGCTTTACTTTCAAAACCTTCTTTAAAAACAAGTTCCTTCACACTTAATTCCATTTTATCATCAGACAAAGAGGCAATTTTGGATATTTTTAAGCCGTTATTATAAAGTAAAGAGACATTTAGCAGCTTAAGCATGCTGTCCATATCATAATACCTAATGTTAGAATCAGTCCTTTTGGGCTCAAACAAATTGTATCTTTTTTCCCAAATACGAATGGTGTGCGCTTTTATGCCTGAAAAATTTTCGAGATCTTTTATGGTAAACTCTGTTTTAATATTGTTCAAAGTAAATATGATTTTATTAAACAAAGGTAAAAAATAAATTAATATGTTGTGTTTTTTCCATAAAAAAAGAGCCCGAGAGCTCTTTTTTAGTTTTTTAACCCATTTTATTTATTCAAATACATTTTTCTACGAGAGTACAATTCATAAAACTGATCGTCTTTTAAACTGTCTATAAATAAAATACTTTCACCTGTAGATTTCATTTCCGGACCTAATTTTTTATCCACATTCGGGAATTTATTAAAGGAAAATACTGGTTGTTTGATGGCATAACCTTCAAGTTGTGGATTAAATTTAAAATCTTTTACTTTATTTGCACCCAACATCACTTTTGTGGCATAGTTTACATAAGGTTCTTTATAAGCTTTTGAAATAAACGGAACAGTACGTGATGCTCTCGGATTGGCTTCAATAATGTAAACAATATCATCTTTAACGGCAAACTGAATATTTATCAATCCGACTGTTCTTAAAGCCAATGCAATTTTCTTGGTATGGTCTTTAATTTGCTGCATCACAAATTCGCCTAAATTAAAAGGCGGCAAGGTGGCGTTTGAATCTCCGGAATGTACGCCGCAAGGTTCAATATGTTCCATAATACCAATTATATATATATCTTCCCCATCACAAATTGCATCAGCTTCCGCTTCAATAGCACCATCCAAATAATGGTCTAACAACAACATATTGTTTGGAATTTTACGCAACAAATCAACAACGTGTTTTTCCAGTTCTTCTTTGTTAATCACAATTTTCATTCCTTGTCCGCCCAAAACATAAGAAGGACGAACCAATATTGGAAAATCTAGATTGTCGGCAATGGCTGCAGCTTCATCAGCCGTAGTTGCTGTTCCATATTGTGGAAAAGGGATATCTAAATCCATCAGCAATTCAGAAAAGCGTTTTCTGTCCTCCGCCAAATCAAGCGCATCGAAACTGGTTCCAATAATTTTAACGCCCCATTTATCTAATTTTTCAGCCAATTTTAAAGCTGTTTGTCCACCCAACTGCACTATAACGCCTTCAGGTTTTTCATGCTGAATGATGTCATAAATATGCTCCCAAAATACTGGTTCAAAATACAATTTATCTGCCGTGTCAAAATCAGTAGAAACTGTTTCAGGATTACAGTTGATCATAATTGTTTCGTAACCCAATTCTTTGGCGGCCAAAACACCGTGCACGCAACAATAATCAAACTCAATTCCCTGTCCAATTCTGTTGGGACCTGAGCCCAAAACCACAATTTTTTTCTTATCGGTCACTATGCTTTCATTGTCAGCATAACTTCCTTTTTCGGTAATCATCTTATTTTCGAAAGTAGAATAATAATAAGGAGTTTGAGCATTAAATTCTGCCGCGCAGGTATCCACCAATTTATAAACCCTGTTGATATTTAATTCTTGTCTTTTGGCATATACTTCACTTTCCCAACAGCCCAGCATATGAGCTATTTGTCTATCGGCAAATCCTTTTTGCTTTGCTTCCAATAGCAAATCGTAGGTTAAAGTCTCCAGTTTATTTGTCGAAATTTCTCTATCCAAAGCTAACAATTGCTCATATTGCTTTAAAAACCAAATATCGATTTTGGTAATTTCGTGAATTCTGCTTAATGGAATTCCAATTTGAAGTGCGTCATAAATGATAAAAACCCTGTCCCAGCTTGGGTAGGTTAATTTTTCAATAATAGTATCATAATCCTTCTCGCCTTTGCCGTCGGCGCCTAATCCATTCCGTTTTATTTCTAAAGATTGCGTAGCTTTATGCAGTGCTTCCTGAAAAGAACGCCCAATTCCCATTACTTCCCCTACCGATTTCATTTGCAAGCCCAACGTTCTGTCTGCTCCTTCAAATTTGTCGAAATTCCATCGTGGTATTTTTACAATCACATAATCTAATGTAGGCTCAAATAAGGCCGATGTAGTTTTGGTAATTTGGTTATTCAGTTCATCTAAATGATAACCAATGGCCAATTTTGCAGCAATTTTCGCAATCGGATATCCTGTTGCTTTTGAAGCCAAGGCAGATGACCGCGAAACCCGTGGATTAATTTCGATGGCGATAATATCTTCTTTCTCATCCGGACTTACCGCAAACTGCACATTGCAACCGCCGGCAAAATCCCCGATGGAACGCATCATCAAAATAGCCATATCACGCATTTTTTGATACGTAGTGTCACTTAAAGTCATTGCAGGTGCCACAGTAATTGAATCTCCGGTATGAATTCCCATCGGATCCATATTTTCGATGGCGCAAATAATCACCACATTGTCATTTCTGTCACGCAACAACTCCAATTCATATTCTTTCCATCCCAGCAACGCCTTGTCAATAATAACTTCATGAATTGGCGAAGCTTCCAAACCACGACTTAACAGTTCGTCAAAATCTTCCTTCTTATAAACGATAGATGCTCCAAAACCGCCTAAAGTAAAGGAAGGACGAATTACCAAAGGAAATCCATATTCCTGCGCTATTTCTTTTCCTTTCAAAAATGAATTTGCGATGGTAGACGGTGCTTGTCCGATACCAATTTTATTCATTAACTTTCTAAATTGCTCGCGATCTTCAGTAATGTGAATAGCAGCAATGTCAACACCAATAATATCAATATTAAAATCTTTCCAAATCCCTTTATCATCTGCTTCAATACAAAGATTCAACGCTGTTTGTCCACCCATTGTTGGCAAAACAGCATCAATATTTGGATGCTTTTCTAAAATTTGAATAATCGATTTTGTGGTTAATGGCAACAAATACACATTGTCCGCTAAAGATGGATCCGTCATAATGGTTGCCGGATTTGAATTGATAAGCGTCACTTCAATTCCTTCTTCTTTTAATGATCTGATTGCTTGGGAATCAGCATAATCAAATTCACAAGCCTGGCCAATAATAATTGGTCCTGATCCAATGATTAAAATCGATTTAATGTTATTGTTTTTTGGCATTTTTTAAATATAAAATAGTAAAGTGTAAATATCTGTAAAATTCGTTTTAATGGCTGAAATAGTTTTCAAAACTTATTAATAGTTCAAAAAAAAGGTGTTACTAAAAAGTAACACCCTATATATAAAACTACTGTCTCATTATTTTTTTGGTCTTGGATCAGAAGATACACTGATTCTTTTTCTACCTTTAGCTCTTCTTCTTGCCAACACTTTTCTTCCTGTTGCACTAGCCATACGTTCTCTAAAACCGTGCTTATTTCTTCTTTTTCTTTTTGATGGCTGATATGTTCTTTTACTCATTACAAATATCTTTAAAATAGTGTTTCTTCTGTTGTTGCTTTCTATAGAATTCCTCTCCTTAAAAGCGTTGGCAAATATACAATTACTTTTGTTTTTAGCAAATAGAATCTAAAAAAAATAATATTTTTATTTTAAAGCCCTAAATTGAAAAAAAAACTACTTTTATAAAAACTAAAAATATAAGAAATATGTATACCAAACCAATGCTTAAAGAAGGAAGTTTAAAAGATCAAGTCATTGTTGTCACTGGTGGCGGCAGCGGTTTAGGTAAAGCCATGACCACTTATTTTTTGGAACTTGGTGCGCACGTAGTCATCACTTCAAGAAATATTGAGAAATTAGAAAAAGCCAAGATAGAATTGGAGGAAAAAACCGGAGGAACTGTTTTGGCAGTGCAATGTGATGTAAGAAACTATACGGAAGTTGAAGCTGTTTTGCAAGCAACTTTGGATAAATTTGGCAAAGTTGACGGGCTTTTGAACAACGCCGCAGGAAATTTTATCAGCCCGACAGAACGCTTGTCGGCCAACGCTTTTGACACTGTAATTGATATTGTATTAAAAGGAAGCAAGAATTGCACTTTAGCTTTTGGAAAACATTGGATCGACATCAAACAGCCAAAATCGACCATTTTAAATATTGTGACTACATATGCGTGGACAGGTTCGGCTTATGTTGTTCCTTCTGCAACCGCCAAAGCGGGTGTTTTGGCAATGACACGTTCTTTAGCTGTTGAATGGGCAAAATACGGCATTCGCTCCAACGCTATTGCTCCCGGCCCGTTTCCTACGGAAGGCGCCTGGGACCGATTGTTGCCTGGCAATTTGAAAGATAAATTTGATATGAAAAAGAAAGTTCCGGTTGGCCGTGTTGGCGAACATCAGGAATTGGCAAATTTGGCCGCTTATTTAATGAGCGATTTTTCGGCCTATATCAATGGTGAAGTTATTACGATTGATGGCGGAGAATGGCTAAAAGGCGCCGGAGAATTTAATATGCTGGAAGATATTCCTAAAGAAATGTGGGATATGCTTGAAATGATGATCAGAAGCAAAAAGAAGTAATTTATTCCTTAAAATTCATTTAAAAAACAAACCTTCAATTTTTTCCAAAAATTGAAGGTTTGTTTTTGTAGACTAAAACATAAAATGTAATTTTGCCAAAACCTACGAATAATGAAAAACACCAAATATGTTTTTGTAACCGGAGGCGTTACTTCTTCACTTGGAAAAGGAATTATCGCAGCTTCTTTAGCAAAATTATTACAAGAAAGAGGCTACTCTGTCACCATACAAAAACTTGATCCATACATCAATATAGATCCGGGAACTTTAAATCCTTATGAACATGGCGAATGCTATGTAACAGAAGATGGTGCAGAAACCGATTTGGATTTGGGTCATTACGAGCGTTTTCTCAATATTCCAACTTCACAGGCCAACAATGTAACCACAGGAAGAATTTATCAATCTGTGATCGAAAAAGAACGCAGGGGCGAATTTTTAGGCAAAACAGTACAAGTTATTCCTCATATTACCGACGAAATTAAGCATCGCATTCAAATTTTGGGAAATACCGGCGAGTTTGATATTGTGATTACCGAAATTGGTGGCACTGTGGGCGATATTGAATCGCTGCCTTATGTAGAATCCGTTCGACAATTACTTTGGGAAATGGGACATGAAAATGCCATCGTTATTCATTTAACATTGGTGCCATATTTAGCGGCAGCCGGCGAATTAAAAACAAAGCCAACCCAACACTCCGTTAAAATGCTGATGCAAAGTGGGGTAAGTCCAGATATTTTGGTTTGCAGAACAGAACATGAAATTTCCGATTCCATAAAAAACAAATTGGCTCTTTTTTGCAATGTGAGAAAAGAAGATGTTATTCAATCTATTGATGCGGAAACTATTTATGATGTTCCAAATTTTATGCTCGAGGAAGGATTGGACACTGTTGTGCTGAAAAAATTGCAATTGCCAAACGACAAACAACCGGAATTGAAATTATGGAACGATTT
Source organism: Lutibacter flavus (assembly GCA_945903795.1). Taxonomy (GTDB): domain Bacteria; phylum Bacteroidota; class Bacteroidia; order Flavobacteriales; family Flavobacteriaceae; genus Lutibacter; species Lutibacter flavus_A. Next base: position 8,600 of record CAMDPE010000004.1, read on the forward strand.
TTTAAAGCGATTTAAAAATCCGAAAAACACCGTTGAAATTGGATTGATAGGGAAATATGTGGAATTGCACGATGCTTATAAATCCATTTCAGAAGCATTTATTCACGCAGGTGCACAAAATGAAGTAAAAGTTAACATCAATTGGATTCATTCAGAAGAATTGACAGTAGAAAATGTTCCTGAATTATTAAAAAATTTAAACGGAATTTTAGTTGCTCCTGGTTTTGGAGAACGCGGTATTGAAGGGAAAATTGAAGCTGTAAAGTTTGCGCGCGAAAACAACATTCCTTTTTTCGGAATTTGCCTTGGAATGCAAATGGCTGTTATTGAATATTCAAGAAATGTTTTGGGACTAAAAGGCGCCAATTCAACCGAAATGAACAGCAATACCCTGTATCCAGTTATTGATTTAATGGAAGAACAAAAAAATATTACAGAATATGGTGGCACGATGCGTTTGGGAGCCTGGGATTGTATCTTAAAAGAGGGCAGTAAAGTGAGGAATATTTACCATAAAGAACATATCAGCGAACGACACAGACATCGTTACGAATTTAACAACGATTTTTTAGAACAAGTTGAAAACGCGGGAATGATTGCCACCGGAAAAAACCCAAAAACCAATTTGGTTGAAGTGATTGAAATCCCTGAACACCCTTGGTTTGTTGGCGTTCAATACCATCCGGAATATAAAAGCACCGTGTTAAATCCGCATCCGTTGTTTGTGGATTTTGTAAAAGCAGCATTAAATCATGCTTTAAAACAGCCAAGTAATCATTAATAAGAAACCAAGTTTAATTTACATTTAGTACATTTGTCGGGCTTTTTAAATTTTGAAAAGAGCAATAGACAAATTGATATTTATTTATACCCATGGAAGAAAAGAAATTTGATATTAATTCACTGATAGGTTTTGTTTTATTAGGCGCAATTATCTTGTGGTGGATGTGGAGCAATCAGCCAACTCCCGAAGAAAAACTGGAAGCTGAGAAAAATAAAATAGAAAACGTAGAAAAAACAAACGTCACTTCACCCCTAACCGATTCCACTTCAAATCCCAATATAATAACACAAGCAACCGATTCGCTTTCTTTGGTTAAAGCCCAGGGTCAATTGGGTGTTTTCGCTTATTCTGCAACACTTTCATCAGCAAAAGAAGAGGGGGAAACAGTCTTGGAAAATGACTTACTTAAACTGATTATTTCAAATAAGGGCGGACAAATTAAGGAAGCATTGTTGAAAAAATATGTAACCTACGATTCTTTGCCATTATATATGATAAAGGATAAGAACGCCTCTTTTAATATTAATTTTGGAACATCAGACAACAGAACTTTAAATACAAAAGACTTATTTTTTGAGCCAACACTTACCAAAGTAGATGGAAATCAAGTGCTGTCGATGAAATTAAAAGTTTCTGAAGGTAATTTTTTAGAATATCGTTACACCATGAAACCAACAGAGTATATGGTTGATTTCACAGTTCGCTCACAAGGATTAAATACTTCATTGGACACAAACAAACCAGTTACTTTAGATTGGAATTTAGAAGCTTTAAGAAAAGAGAAAAGCATCAGCTATGAAAACCAACAAACTGAAATGTATTATGAAAAAGAAGATGAGAAAATAGATTACTTATCCATAGGCGGTGAAGATGATGATGAAGAAAAAGATGTAAATTGGGTGGCTTACAAACAACATTTCTTCTCAACCATTTTAATTTCTGAACAAGCTTTTTCAACAGCTAAATTGGCTTCAAAAACATTGTCAATTGACCAAGATGTTGATACCACACTTACAAAAGCTTTCTATTTAAAAGCACCTCTGGCATTGCAGGCAGGTGAATTAAATTACAATATGAATTGGTATATTGGACCAAATGATTTTCAAATTCTAAAAAAATACGATCGCAATATTAAAGAAATTGTAAACTTAGGTTGGGGAATTTTCGGCTATTTAAACCGATGGCTTTTTATTCCTGTCTTTAACTTTTTACAATTATTCATTGGAAATTACGGGTTAATTATTATCCTTCTTACTATTGTTGTTCGAATTATTATGTCTCCTTTGGTATACAAATCTTACCTATCCAGCGCGAAAATGAAGGTTTTAAAACCAGAGATGGAAGAAATCAACAAACGTTTGCCAGGAAAAGAAAATGCCATGAAACGTCAACAAGAAACTATGGCGCTACAAAGCAAAGCTGGTGTTAGTCCGCTTGCCGGCTGTATTCCAGCCATATTGCAAATGCCCGTTTTCTTTGCATTATTTAAATTCTTCCCATCCAATATAGATTTACGTCAGCAAGGATTTTTATGGGCCGATGATTTATCTGCATATGATTCCATATATGAACTTCCGTTTAGAATTCCGATGTATGGTTCTCACATAAGTTTGTTTCCTATTTTAGCTTCACTTGCTATTTTCTTTTATATGAAAATGAGCCAAGACCAACAAATGGGTATGCAACAACCGCAGCAGGAAGGAATGCCTGATATGCAAAAAATGATGAAAATGATGATGTACCTTTCACCAGTAATGATGTTGGTTTTCTTTAATATGTATGCCAGTAGTTTGAGTTTGTATTATTTTGTTTCTAACTTATTGACGGTTGCAATTATGTTAGTCATCAAACATTATATTATTGATGAAAACAAAATTCATGCAAAAATTCAGGAAAACAAATTGAAACCTAAAAAAGAAGGAAAATTTCGTCAACGCTTAAACCAAGCAATGTCTCAAGCACAAGAGCAACAGGCACAGCAAAAGAAAAAGAAGTAAAAAGTAAAAAAAACAAAGCATAAAAAGCCCTAAAGTATCTTTATTTAGGGCTTTTTTATTTATATTCACCAAAATAAACAAACCCCAACCCCCAATGTCATTGCTAAATAGTAACTATATAATTTTAAAAAAACACAACCTTTTAATTGAACGTCATTCCGGTAATTTAGATTTGGATTCCTATATTAATTTTGTAAAAGGAACTACACTCAACCCTTTGTTCTCTTTAAATATGAACTATCTTATTGATTTTAGAAATATAGTTATTACGGCTTCTATAGAAGATATTACAAAATACAATCATTTTTCCGAAAATACTTTTATATCTGAGAGAAAAAGAAAGGTTGCGATTTTAACTAACACGCCAAACCAAATGGTTTTCGCCACCTTATTTAAAAATAGCAATACGCAAAAGTTAAAAGAAATTGAAATTTTTTCAACCAAAGAAAGCGCATTGAATTGGATTAACATCAACTTTAATAAAAATGAAATTCAAAGTATTTTAAGTCAAATCAAGATAAATATATTAAAGTAAAAAGCAACCAATATAAAATTTGATAAATGTCGGATCTCGTAAGTAATTATAAAATTTTAAAGGAACAAAACCTAATTGTAGAATACCATTCGGGTATTTTAGATGCTGATTCATTTATAGCTTTTAAAAGAAGTATTGCTTTAGATCCGTTATTTTTACCCAGTTTAAATTACTTTGTGCATTTAAAAAATGTTACTTTCAGCACAAATTTGGAGGATATTGATCAATATGTTAATTTTTTAGAAACTAATAATAACGTATATGGAAGTAGACGTGTTGCATTAATTACTAACACGCCCAATCAAGTAGTTTCTACTACGATGTTTAAAATGATGCAGCAAAACAAATCTCAATCAGTTGAAATATTTTCAACAAGTGAAAGTGCAATAGAGTGGCTAAACAGCAAGCTTGATAAAAATGAGATTCTTGCTATTTTGGATGAATTAATGCTTGCCTAAAAATTATCTTTTATTTAAAAAATTTAAGACGTTTTTCTCAATCCTTTCCATAATATTGCTCACATCCGATTTAACAAATTTTTCACCAGTAATTTTTTCGTACAGTTCAATATATCGGTCCGAAATTTCATTTATTTTTTCTTCGGTCATTTCCGGAATTTGTTGGCCTTTTAATCCTTGAAAACCGTTTGCAATTAACCACTGGCGTACAAATTCTTTAGACAGTTGCTTTTGGTCCTCTCCTTTATTTTGTCTTTCCTGATAACCTTCGGCATAAAAATAACGGGATGAATCGGGTGTGTGAATTTCATCAATCAACACAATTTCACCATCTTTGGTTTTTCCGAATTCATATTTGGTATCCACCAAAATCAAGCCGCGTTTTGCAGCAATTTCAGTTCCTCGTTGAAATAGAGCTCTGGTATATTTTTCCAACACTTCATAATCTTCTTTTGCTACAATTCCTTTTGAAATAATGGCGTCTCTTGAAATATCTTCATCATGATGTCCTCCTTCAGCTTTTGTTGAAGGCGTGATCATCGGTTCCGGGAACTTATCATTTTCCTTCATGCCTTCAGGCATTGAAACACCGCATAAAATACGTTTCCCCAATTTATATTCACGGGCAGCATGACCAGATAAGTAGCCGCGAATCACCATTTCAACTTTAAAAGGATCGCACAAGTGACCTACGGCCACATTTGGATCTGGAATGGCAACAATCCAATTTGGCACAATATCTTTAGTGGCTTCCATCATTTTAGCCGCAATTTGATTCAATATTTGCCCTTTAAACGGAATTTGTTTTGGCATCACCACATCAAAAGCAGAAAGTCTGTCGGAGGCAACCATCACCAAAATTTCATCATTGATATTGTAAACTTCTCTAACTTTACCTCTGTAAAACGATTTCTGATTTGGGAAGTTAAATTCGGTATTGTTAATTGTGTTGCTCATTGCTGTGTGTATTTGATTAATTGTGTAATCGTGTATTTTATTATAATCAATTATTTATTCTTCTCTAGTATCAAGATTTTTATACGCCAAAATAATATCTTTCACCAATCGGTGCCTAATAATATCTTTATCATCAAAATGAACAAAAGCAATGCCTTCAATATCTTTAAGCGTATTCATGGCTTCTTTTAATCCTGATATTTGCCTTTTCGGTAAATCCACTTGTCCGGGATCGCCGTTGATAATAAACTTTGCATTTTTACCCATCCGCGTCAAAAACATTTTCATTTGGTTGTGGGTGGTGTTTTGCGCTTCATCCAAAATCACAAAAGCATTGTCCAGCGTTCGTCCGCGCATAAATGCCAACGGCGCTATTTGAATAATTTCTTTTTCTAAATAAGAATCCAGTCTTTCATAAGGAATCATATCCCGCAAAGCATCGTATAACGGTTGCATATACGGGTCTAATTTTTCTTTTAAATCGCCTGGCAAAAACCCCAAGTTTTCACCCGATTCAACTGCCGGCCTTGTTAAAATGATTCTTCTTACTTCCTTTTCCTTTAATGCTTTAACCGCCAAAGCAACCGCTGTATATGTTTTTCCTGTTCCTGCTGGGCCAACAGCAAAAAGCATGTCATTTTTACCCATTTTTTCAACCATCACGCGTTGGTTGGCGGTTTGGGCTTTAATAAGTCTGCCGCTTACGCCATGAACAAGAATACCATCGGCAACAACGTTACTGTGATGTTCACTTCCGTTTGTTGTTAAAAGTCGCTCTATGCTATTTTCATCCAATTTATTGTAACGTCCAAAATAAGCAATAATCATTTCCAGGCGTTTCTCAAATTCATCTAAAATTTCTGGTTCACCATAAACTTTAAGTTCTGTGCCTCTGGCTACAATTTTAAGCTTCGGAAAATATTTTTGTATGAGTTCTATATTGGAGTTTTTATTGCCAAATAAGTCGTTGGGATGAATGTCGGTTAATACAATAATACGTTCGTTCAAATGATGAATGTGTTAAGTCTTATTAAAAAATAGTCTTTCAATCAACAAATAATTGATTAGATTTGCATGGTATAAATGTAGGAAAAATCAAATAACAAAAATTGAATTAATACAAATAAGTTTTAAACATTTTATTAAAAATTTGCTTTAATTTTCATCAAAAAATTCGCTGGTATTTTATATGTCAATAATCACTTTAACTACCGATTTTGGAATCAAAGACCACTTTGTTGGGGCAGTAAAAGGCACTATTTACAGTGAATTACCAGATGCGAGGATTGTGGATATTTCACATCAAATTTCACCATTTAATATTACCGAAACCGCTTACATCTTAAGAAATGCCTATAAAAAATTTCCAGATGGAAGCATTCATATTATTGGTGTTGATGCTGAATTGAACTCCGAAAACAAACACATTGCCATAGAACTCGACAACCATTATTTTATTTGTCCGGACAATGGGGTTATTTCTTTGTTGGCTTCAGAAATAACGCCTGAAAAAATTGTTGAAATAAATATTCATGAATACATTGAGAGCAGTTTTCCTGTGTTGGATATTTTTGTGAAAGTCGCCTGCCATATTGCCCGCGGCGGAAAATTGGAAGTCATTGGCAAAATTATTCCTGAATTTAAAAAAATTAGTGAACTGCAGCCAACAATTTCATCCGACAATAGTACCATTTCAGGAAATATTATTTATGTGGACAACTATGGAAATTCCGTAAGCAACATCAGCGAAAAACTGTTTAACCAAGTTGGGAAAGGACGCGATTTTCAAGTGATTGCCAACAGATATACCTTTCCTAAAATTCATAAAAAATACAGTGATATCATAGATTTCAACTTACCAAAAGAGCAGCGTCAAAAAGATGGAACTAAGTTGGCATTGTTTAATTCGGCCAGTTTTTTAGAAATCGCCATGTATAGAAGTAATACAAGCACTGTTGGCGGCGCTGTTTCGCTTTTGGGATTAAATTACAGGACTGTAATCACCATAAAATTTAGCTAAAAAATAGAAAAATATATGTTCATACGAATAGTAAAAATGAATTTTAAAGAAACTAACATTCCATTGTTCCTTAATAATTTCAATGAAAATAAAGAAAAAATAAGACATTCCAAAGGCTGTAATTTATTAGAATTGTATCGAGACAAAAACGATTCAAACACATTTTTCACTTACAGTTACTGGGAATCTGAAGCTGATTTGGAAGCCTACCGTAATTCCGAACTTTTTAAAGTGGTTTGGGGGAAAGCTAAAGTATTGTTCAACAACAAACCGGAAGCATGGAGCGTTGATAAAGTGGAAAGCTTGCAGTAAAAAAGTTGACAGTTTTCAGTTTCAGACAGCAACAGAGAATTAGCCAAAGTGCCAAGATTGAATTTTAAATTAAACGATTTGTCACCCTGAGCGAAGGGAAACAAATAAACAATTACACAATTAAACCTTTAAACGATTAAACATTTTTAATGAAATCCATTTTAATAAAAGAACTAAATTCCTTTTTCTCCTCGCCCATCGGTTATTTGGTTATCGCGGTGTATTTGGTGATTAACGGATTGTTTTTGTGGGTTTTTAAAGGCGAATTTAATATTTTACACGCTGGTTTCGCCGACTTAAACAGTTACTTTTTTTTGGCGCCCTGGATTTTTATCTTTTTGATTCCTGCCATCACCATGCGCAGTTTTTCAGAAGAAATAAATACCGGAACCATTGAAATTATAAAAACCAAACCCATTACAAACTGGGAAATCATCTTGGGAAAATATTTTGGAGCGTTGATATTGGTCATCTTGGCCATAATTCCTACACTAATTTACGTTTATAGCATTTTTAAATTGGGTAATCCGGTTGGAAATATTGAATTCGGAACCACTTTTGGATCATTTATTGGATTGCTATTTTTGGCAAGCGCCTATACAGCCATTGGTGTTTTTTCCTCAACCATTTCAAAAAACCAAATCGTTTCGTTTATCAGTGCGGTGTTTATTTCTTTCTTTTTATTTTACGGATTTGAAGCTTTGTCCAGTTACAATCTGTTGGGGAATTTAGATTATGCCATTCAAAATTTTGGCATGAGCGAACATTTTAACAGCATCAGCAAAGGCGTTATTGATACCCGAGATTTGATTTACTTTTTGTCCATCACCTGTATCTTTTTAGTATTCACCCATTTTAGAATTCAATATGAAAAATAAGTATTCTAAAATAATCGTGTTGCTGATAGGTTTATTTTTGCTGAACATAATTGGTGCAAAAATTTACAAACGATTCGATTTAACAGAAGACAATCGCTACACACTATCCAAAGCAACCGAGAAAATTGTTGAGAATGCTAAAGATATTACCGTTGTTACCGTTTATTTAAAAGGCGATTTTCCTGCGGAATTTAAAAGACTACAAACAGAAACCAAGTTGCATTTGGAAGAGCTGAAAGCACTCAATAAAAATATTCAGTTCAGGTTTGTTGATCCGGCTGAAATTGCTGAAAATTTGATTGAAAGTGGACTAGAACCAAGCAGGTTACAAATTCAGGAAAACGGAAAACTATCAGAAATAATCATGTTTCCTTGGGCGGTGGTTTCCTATAAAAACAAGACTGAAAATGTGTCGCTTTTAAAAGACGTGTTTTCAAATTCGCAGGATCAGCAATTGGAAAGTTCCATCCAAAATTTGGAATTTGCCTTCGCCAACGCCATTCATAAAGTCACTTCAGAAAAATCAAAAAAAATCGCTATTTTAAGAGGAAATGGAGAACTTAGCGATGTTTACATGGCCGATTTTTTGCAGAAATTGGGTGAATATTATTTTTTGGCGCCTTTTACCCTTGATAGCGTTGCCGTTTATCCGCAAAAAACATTGGAACAAATTTCAACATTTGACCTCGCAATCATCGCCAAACCAACTGAAAAATTTACAGAAGCTGAAAAATTTACGTTGGATCAATTTGTGATGAATGGTGGAAAAACATTGTGGTTAATAGACAATGTGCAAGCAGAATTGGACAGTTTGATGCAAACCGGGGAAGCCTTGGCTTATCCGAGAGATTTAGGGTTGACCGATTTGTTTTTTAATTACGGCATCAGAATCAATGCCGATTTGGTGGCTGATTTGTACAGTTCAGAAATTCCTTTGGCTACCGGGAACATCGGAAACCAAACCCAATTCAGTCAATTTTTATGGGAATATTTTCCGCTGATAAATTCAATAAATAACCATCCAATCAACAACCATATTGAAGCGGTAAACCTAAAATTCGCCAACAGCATTGATACCTTAAAAAACAACATTCAAAAAACGGTTTTGCTGCAAAGTTCACCCCTTTCCAAATCCGTTGGAACGCCAGCCATCATTTCGTTGAGAACGATTACCCAAAAACCAAATGAAGCTGAATACAATAAAGGAAATAAACCATTATCTGTTTTGTTGGAAGGTAAATTTAAATCGGCTTATTTTGAAAGAATAAAACCTTTTAATATTGCCAATCCAAAAGAACTTGGCGTTGATAATAAAATGGTCGTAATTGCTGACGGTGATATTATTGCCAACGAACTTTCTAAGGGACAACCGCTAGAATTGGGACTTAACAAATGGACCAATCAGCGGTATGGAAACAAAGAATTTTTACTGAATACCATAAATTATTTGTTGGACGATTCCGGCTTGATTAACATACGTTCAAAAACTGTTAAAATTGATTTCCTGAATAAAGAAAAAGCCTTTGCGGAAGCCACTAAATGGCAATTGGTAAACATCCTTTTCCCCTTAATAATACTTGCATTATTTGGATTTATTTTCAACTATTTCAGAAAGAAAAAATACCAATAAATACCAGCTTTATACATCTTAAAAAATTGTTAAAATTAAAAAAATCACGTTTTTAGGGCTTGATAAAATGCTATATTTGATACTTAACTTAAACTATTACTATGATGCTTAAAAAATTATTGATGCTATTAACCATTGTTGGAGTCACTTCAGCAATAAATGCGCAAATTAAAACACCACAACCTAGTCCGGCCGCAAAAATGGAACAAGTTGTTGGTTTAACGGATGTTACAATTGAATATTCACGTCCGTCTATGAATGGAAGAACAATTTTTGGAAATTTGGTTCCTTTTGGAGAAGTATGGAGAACCGGCGCTAATGCGAACACAAAAATTACTTTCAGCAACGATGTTAACATCGATGGAAAAGAATTAAAAAAAGGAACTTACGCTATTTACACCATTCCAAATGCAACTTCTTGGGAAGTTATTTTTTACAACGATGCCACCAATTGGGGAAATCCGGAAAAATGGGATGAAAGCAAAGTTGCTTTAAAAACCACTGCAACAGTACAACAACTACCAATGAAAGTTGAGTCATTTACTTTGATGTTGAATGACTTAAAAAATGATTCTGCTGAATTAGCTATCCTTTGGGAAAATTCGTATGTAGGCGTTAAATTTGAAGTTCCTACTGATAAAGCAACGATGAAAAGCATTGAAACAGCTTTGGCTGGACCAACAAAAAACGATTATTTTCAGGCCGCCACTTATTATCATACAACAGGAAAAGATTTAAAACAAGCATTGGAATGGATGAAAAAAGCCACAGCAGGCGATGATCCCGCATTCTGGTACTTGCGCAGAATGAGTTTGATTCAGGCTGATTTAGGCGACAAAGCCGGAGCAATTGCCACTGCAAAAAAATCATTGGCAGCCGCTGAAAAAGCAGGAAATGCTGATTATGTAAAAATGAATAAAGAATCAATTGAAGAATGGACAAAAAAATAATGAAACGAGCATAACAAATTTTGATACAAAGTAGAATGATTAATAGCGAACAGCAGCTGTACCAATAAAAAATAAAATATAAACAGATGAAAAAATTTAAACTTTTATTCTTGTTATTGCTGGTAACCACAATAACATTTGCGCAGGAAAGTCCGAGAAAACAAGCAACCGGTAAAATAGGTGCGGTAACTGCAACTGTTGATTATGGTTCGCCCAGCGTTAAGGGACGAACTATTTGGGGAGAACTTGTGCCTTACGGTAAAGTTTGGAGAGCCGGAGCCAATGCAAACACCACTTTTTCATTTGATAAAGATGTTAAAATTGGGAAAAACTCCGTTAAAGCAGGAAAATATGGTTTCTTCATTATTCCTAATGAAAACAAAGAGTGGACAATAATTTTGAGCAGTAAAAACGACGCCTGGGGTTCCAATGGATACAATCAGGAACTTGATGTTTTAAGAATGAATGTGAAGCCTATGAATACGGATAAGAACCAAGAAGCGTTAGATTATGCCATTGGTGAAAAAGAAATCATCATCAAATGGGCAAAAGTCAAAATCGTAATTCCGGTACAATAAACTGCATTTTACAAAATAATAAAAAAGCTGTCTGAAAATTGAATTTTTAGACAGCTTTTTTTATGTTGTTATATGAAGAGTTAAAGTTATTTTCTTTAGATTTTTATGACTTTTCCAGTGGGTCGTGAAATTATTCTTTTCTTCTTTTATTTTCCAAAAGTGCTTTTGCAGCAATAGGCGTCACTACTTTTTTACCGGTTTTATCTTCCAATTCTTTTAGAGCAACTTTGGCCACATTACCGCCTTGTTGTGCTACTTTTTGACTTTCTGTAAAATTCTTTGGGTTTATTGCCTGCGAAATATCTTTGGTGGAAGCTTCTGCCAACATATTCAAAATCAATTCGGTATTCGTCATATTGTCCCTAAGATTTTCTTTTTTCAACCCTTTTAAAATTCTATATTCTTTGGTTGTTTTTTCAGACCAGGCTTTGGTGATGATATCTGTTAATATGGCAAATTGAGTACCTTCTTTTAAACCTTTACTTTTCCACTCGTCGGTAAGTTCTTTACGTATTTCAATGCTTTTTAAGCGCTGGTTAATCCAGCTTTCAGAATAGCCCAATTGTAAATAATGTTCCAAAGCCCTGTCTATAGATAATTCCGGATCCTGCATTTCGTCGAGCCGTTCGCTTCCAACCTGAGCCAACCAAAGTTTAAAAGGCTCTGCCTTTGGTGATGGAATAGATTGTATTAATCGAAACAATTCCGTTGTGTTTAAACAATCCGTTGCATATTTTTTCCCGTCGGCTGCAACAAATTTCAGTTGTACGATATTTTCGTACAACTGGCTTCCTTCTTTTGTCAGTTTCTTTTTTAAGTCAGTCCAATATCTCTTAGGAATAGAACTTTCTGTTAAAATCTCAACAACATCAACAATAGAAAAATACCAGGTTTCTTTTTCTTCATTCCATAAAGAACGAACTTGCTTTTGTTCAAACAGTTTTAATACGGTTTCTTTTGTCATAATTTTCAACTTTTTTTTAAAGATACCATAATTTTAACTTAAAAAAAATTTAAAAAAATCACTCTTTTACTTCTGAAGCTGAAAGTCCCTGAATCAATATTGCGATACCCATCACCAACATACAACCAAATAAATTCAGCCATAAATAAGGCATCCAATCGTAAATATAGCCAACAATTACAATGACTTGTGTAATTAATGCCGCAACAAAAACCGCATTGCTTTTTACGTATTTCACAAAAAATGCCAGTAAAAATATGCCCAAAATGTTTCCGTAAAAAATGGAACCGATGATGTTGACCAGCTGAATTAAATTGTCGAATAAATTGGCAAAACAGGCAAATGTGATTGCCAATATTCCCCAAAGCAGCGTGAACCATTTGGAAGCTTTCACATAATGCCGGTCGTCTTTTACCGTCTTTTCATTTCTTTTATACAAATCGATAACCGTTGTGCTCGCCAATGCATTAAGTTCAGAAGCGGTGCTGGACATGGCTGCCGAAAGAATTACCGCCAGCAACAATCCAATCAATCCTCTGGGAAGATTGTTGAGAATAAAATGAATAAAAACGTAATCTTTATCATTGGTTTCAACCAAATTATTGGCTTTTTTAATGATTTCTTTGGCTTGTTCCCTGTTTTCCAATTCTAACAAATTCAAGGCCTGAATTTCCTTTACCGATTTTTCTTGCTGAAGTGTATTGTTTTCGCTTTCAAGAGAAATTCCATAGTTCAAATTCGCAACAGATTTGCTTTTTTCAATCTCTAAATGTTTATTTTCCAATACTTTATATTCTTCGGAATAAATCGAATTTTTAACGGCTGTATCGGCTGCCGGATTGAAATTTAAGGGTGAAGCGTTGAATTGATAAAAAACAAACACCATCACGCCCACCAACAAAATAAAAAATTGCATCGGTACTTTTAACAATCCGTTAAAAATAAGTCCGAGTTGCATTTCTTTCATCGATTTCCCCGACAAATAGCGTTGCACCTGACTTTGGTCTGTGCCAAAATAAGACAGCGCCAAAAAGCTTCCGCCAATAATGCCGCTCCAAAAAGTATAGCGATTTTCAAAATTAAAAGAGAAATCCAACACTTCCATTTTACCGCTGGCTCCGGCAATTTTAAGTGCTTTGGAAAATGTTATGTCTGCTGGTAAATAGCTGACGATTAAATAAAATGCCACAAACATTCCGAAGAAAATAACCGCCATCTGTTGCTTTTGCGTTATGTTCACTGCTTTTGTTCCGCCGGTTACGGTGTAAATAATTACCAAAGCGCCAATAATAATGTTTAAAGTGTTCAAATCCCAGCCCAAAACGGCCGATAAAATAATGGCTGGCGCAAAAATGGTGATTCCGGCTGCCAAACCACGCTGAATTAAAAATAAAATAGCGGCTATAGTTCTGGTTTTTAAATCGAATCGGGTTTCTAAATATTCATAGGCGGTAAATACGTTTAATCGGTGGTAAATGGGGATGAAAACCAAGCAAATAACCACCATCGCAATAGGCAATCCGAAATAAAATTGCACAAAACCCATGCCGCTGTGAAATGCCTGACCGGGCGTTGATAAAAAGGTGATGGCGCTGGCTTGCGTTGCCATAACCGAGAGACCAATTGTCCACCATTTTGCTTCGCTCCCGCCTTTAATATAGTCGGTTACGTTTTTGCTTCCCTGTGTCTTCCATGCACCATACAAAACAATAAATCCCAATGTGCCGATAAGCACCAACCAGTCCAGCCACTGCATATCAGGAGAAATTTTTCATGATGACATAAAACAGCACAATATAAACCGCGTTTGCAAGTAAAACAAAGGTATATTCCTTTTTCCAGACGTATTTTTGTTTATCCATCTTAGTTTTTTAAAGGTTTTTCCGTCTTGTTTTTTCCTATTGAAAGCATATTCGCGAACAATTTATAAGCACCTGAAACGCCTTCAGGCAATTCCCTGAAAAAACTTAATCCAGTGTAAATAAAATTCCCTTTGCCGTATTTGGCAACCAGCAAACTTCCTGTGCTTTCGGGGTCGTTCTTATCGTTCATGCTTAAAATTGCTTCAAATTTCGGATCCCATTCGCTTGGAAAATACAAACCGCGTTCCTGAACCCAGCCTTCAAAATCCTTATCAGTAATTTTATTGGGGAAATTCAACAGTTCATGGGCAGGATTGATCATCCGAACTTCGGCATCTTCTTCCGTAACCCTGTCGTTTGATAATTTTAATGGAAATGGTGCCGGAGAATCAACTTTAAGTCGGGAATTGGTGTTATACTGAACAATTAATGTTCCACCATTTTCTGCATAACTGTGCAGGAATCTCTGATAAAATTTCGCCCGGTCATTGGTATTATAAGCCCTGATTCCAAGCACAATCACATCGAAATTTACCAATTTTTCTGGCGTAATATCATCCTCATTTAATTCAACAACGGTGTAGCCCATTTGACGTAAAGCGGTTGGAACGGCATCGCCGGCTCCCTGAATGTAGCCGATCACTTGCCCTTTTTTCTCAATGGATAACCGCACCAATTTTGCTTCTGAAGGCATAATCACCGATTGAAATGGAATGTGATTGTAATTAATTTCAACCAATTCATTGGTGTATTTGCTGTTGCCAATTTGCACCACCGGATTGATAAATGCTTCGGCCGCTTTGGAAGGCGGCTTCACTTCAAATTCAAAATTTTGCTCCTCGCCTTTTTCCTTTAGATTGAACGAAAAACTTTTTGGGGAAACATTCCAAAATTCAGGAATGTTTAAGGACAGGTTTCCGCTTAAATTTTCTTTGATGGCTTTCACCTTAACACTAATTTTTTGGGCGTTTTCATTCGCAAAAATATAGGCTTTTTCACCAAAGGCAGCAGAAACTTCGGGCAGTATTTCAAAAGGTTTGTACACCTCTCCTTTTACAGGATCGTTGTATTTGTAAACCACATTTTTGGCAAAAAGAATGACAAATCCGTTCACATTAACCTTAAAATTCGCCACGATAACTCTTGGCGTCTCAGGCAAACCAATCAAATTTTGATCGGAAACCTGATACATACCTATACTTCCTTTTTCGCGCAGCCAATATGGTGAAGTTTGCTGAATCTCCGAAGGAATTGTAATTGTTAAGGCAAAAGTATTTGCTATATTTTGCTTTAAGGAAACCAAAGAATCCAATTGCGCATTTAGAGGCGAGATTTCCACTGATTCCAGCGAAATATTTGCATTACTCCTGTTCACCACTTCAATTTTTAAGGTATTTTTTGAATTTGCCGTTGTTGATGCATTATTCGCCACAACTTCTAAATACAATCCGGCGCAAGCCGCAATAATTGCTGTAATTTCATCGGATTTCAGTTGTTTCCAATGCTCATCTTTTAATTGCTGAATTAATTTATAGGCTTCAATTAAACCGGGAATGCTCTCGGCAGGATTTCTAAAATTGTAATCGGCTTCTGTTTTTTGTATAATTTTTCCGATTTCCTTTCCGCCTTCTACGCGATTCCAGGAAGTATCTATGCCGTCAAAAACATTTTTATTTGTGGGAAAATCACCTTTCAAAAACTCTAAATATTCCTTTTCCGTGCCTCGGGAACCCATACTTCCAAAACCTTGCGATTCGTGCTTGCTCCTGCTTAAAGAAGCGATTTCGCTGTTAGAAAGGCCTTTGCTCACATAATAAGTACCGATTTCAAGCGACAATAAATTGGTTTTATCGGCCTTGTTGAAATTTTCTTCACTTCCGTAAAACCACCATGACGTGTTAAAAAACAAGCGTTTCGGCTGCCAAATGGCATCGTTTTGCAAATGTGTTTTGTAGGTTTTGTCTGAAGCCAAATCAAATGCCTCAACGCCTAACATTGCAGAAGAAGTATGATGTCCGTGCGTTGTTCCCGGAGTTTTGTGATTGAATCTGTTGATGATTACATCGGGTTTTAATTTTCTGATGGTTGCCACCACATCATTTAAAACAGCTTCCTTATTCCACATAATGAGCGTTTCATCGGGATGTTTTGAATAGCCAAAATCGTTGGCGCGCGTAAAAAATTGTTCGCCGCCATCAATGCGCCTTGCCGCCAATAATTCCTGAGTTCTGATAACACCCAACAATTCGCTGAGTTCCGGTCCGATTAAATTTTGTCCGCCATCACCTCTTGTGATGCTTAAATATGCGGTACGTGCTTTTACATCGTTGGCAAAATAAGAAATAAGGCGAGTATTTTCATCATCGGGATGCGCTGCGATGTACAAAACCGTTCCTAAAAAGTTAAGTTTTTGAATGGATTCGTAGATTTCTCCGGAAGTTGGTTTTTTTGGTGCTTGCGCAAAAGATATGGAGATGCAAAAGATTGAAAGGAATAAAAAGGAAACTATTTTCTTCATTTATTATTGATTTTTTAGCAGAAATCAAATATAAAATTAAATTTTAGACTTCACTTTTTTTTATGAAGGTATTAACATTTTAGTATCCTGGAAAGTTGGAAAGTAATAATTGATATTTAGAAATTTACTTTTAACCGCAAAGACGCAAAGAAAAAACGCAAAATGCGCAATCTTGTTTTGGATAATATTTTATTACGACACATTTAAAATCGTAAATCAAAAATCGTAATTCAATTTGCGTTAGGGATTGAGCGGGTTGTTTGAGCGCTCCCGATTTTTCGGGACGCGAGTAGTGAAAGCCCGCCCGCCTTTTCGGCGGGAACGCCCAACAAAAAGTCGGGCAGACTCTAAAGCATCTTTTACGACTTAAAATTGCTGCATATTATATATTGATAACGTGTTAATAAAAAATCTTTTTATAACAACATATTTAGAATATATTTGTAACTCATTCCATTAAAAAAATCATAAATGAAATTCATAGTATCAAGCGGACAATTATTAAAACAACTTCAGGTATTGGGAGGCGTTATCAACAGCAACAATACATTACCAATTTTAGATAATTTTTTGTTCGAATTAAAAGAAAATGAACTAAAAATATCAGCTTCGGATTTGGAAACAATCATGAGCACCGTTATTGAAGTGGAATCAGAATCGGAAGGATCTGTGGCAATTTCAGCAAGATTATTACTGGATACTTTAAAAACATTTCCGAACCAGCCTTTGACTTTCAAAACTGAAGAAAACAGCACCATTGAAATTAGCTCGAGCCACGGGAAATATGATATGGCGTATTTTGACGGCAATGAATTTCCAAAAGCGGTAACGCTTGAGTCGCCAAGCAGCACCACAATTCCGGGCGATGTTCTGGCCACGGCGATTTCTAAAACAATATTTGCAGCCGGAAGCGACGATTTAAGGCCTGTAATGAGCGGCGTATTTTTTCAGTTTAATGCAAATGATTTAACATTTGTGGCAACAGATGCTCATAAATTGGTAAAATATACAAGAACTGATGTTACCGCAAACCAACCTGCGGAATTCATTATGCCTAAAAAACCTTTAAACTTATTGAAAGGAATTTTAGCCGGATCAAATAGCGATGTGACCATCGAATATAACAATTCGAACGCAAAATTCATTTTTGACAATGTGGTGTTGGTTTGTAGATTGATAGACGGAAAATATCCAAATTATGAAGCCGTTATTCCAAAAGAAAATCCGAACAAACTGACTGTTGACCGAGGAACTTTTTTAAACTCGGTGAAACGTGTATCAATTTTCTCAAGCAAAACAACGCACCAAATTCGTTTGAAAATGGCCGGAACAGAATTAAATATTTCTGCGGAAGATATCGATTATTCAAACAAAGCAGAAGAGCGTTTGGCTTGTGATTACCAAGGCGACGATATGCAAATTGGCTTTAACTCCCGTTTTTTAACCGAAATGCTGAGCAATTTAAACTCTAATGATGTATTGATTGAAATGTCGATGCCAAACAGGGCCGGAATTTTAACGCCTGCCGACGGAATTGAAGAAGGTGAATTTATTACCATGTTGGTAATGCCGGTGATGTTGAATAATTAAATCATTTTAAATAGAAAACTTTAAAAATCCGCTATTCGCGGATTTTTTTGTATTATTGTTTTAAATCCTTTTTATGAATTTCTTGGCGCATTTATACCTTTCAAAAAATAACAAAAATATCTTAATCGGCAATTTTATTGCTGATGCGGTGAAAGGAAAAAAGCACGAAAATTATCCAAAAGAAATTCAGGCAGGCATTTTATTGCATAGGCAAATTGATTATTTTACGGACACGCATCCCATTGAAAGAAGAAGTAAAAGACGCTTGCATGAACGTTATGACCATTATGATGGTGTAATCATAGATATTTTATATGATCATTTTTTGGCCAAGAACTGGCTGAATTATTCAGAAATACCTCTAGAAATTTACGCTCAAAGTGTCTATTCGTTTTTTCAGGAAAATATTGGAATACTTCCACCCGAAATGCAGAAATTACTTCCTTATATGATTGAATACAACTGGTTGGTCAGTTATGCTTCAATTACCGGAATTGAAAAAATTTTAATAGGTATGAACAAACGCACCAAAGGAATTTCAAAAATGGATTTGGCTATAGAAGATTTGATAATACATTATGATGATTTTGAATCAGATTTTACAGCGTTTTTCGAAGAACTGATCGAATTTACTCATGAGAAAACAAAAGAATTATTACTAAAATGAAGAAAATTTTAACACTTATTACAATCTTTTTTCTATTTACACAGTGTAAAGTAGCACCTGTAGATTATGCCCAAAACAATAAAATTACCGGATTTATTGCCGACAGCTCAATGGTTGTGAGCGCACGGGAAGAAGCCTCAAAAATTGGCGTTGCCATCATGAAAAAAGGCGGGAATGCTTTTGATGCGATGGTTGCAACAGAACTGGCTTTAGCAGTTGCCTATCCTTTTGCCGGAAATATTGGCGGTGGCGGATTTATGGTTTACAGAACCCACGACGGAAAAACCGGGGCCTTGGATTACAGGGAAAAAGCGCCGCAAGCAGCTTCAAAAAATATGTATTTGGATGAAAATGGCAATATTATTCAAGGAAAAAGTACGTTGGGCGCGATGGCCGTTGGCGTTCCGGGAACAGTGGACGGATTGTTTAAAGTCCACCAAAAATTTGGGAGTTTACCATTTTCGGAATTGATTCAGCCTTCCATTGATTTGGCCAACAAAGGTGTTGTGGTCACCAAAAAACAAGCAGAAAGACTAGCAGACTACCGACATTTTTTTTCTGAAGTGAATGGTACTAAAATTATATTGGACAATGATTGGAAAGAAGGTGACACCATTAAATATGTGATGCTGGCAAAAACATTGGAAAGAATTCGGGATTTGGGAAGAGACGGTTTTTATAAGGGAGAAACAGCGGAAATGATGGTAAATTATGTGCAGAAATTGGGCGGAATTATCACCAAAGCCGATTTAGAAAACTACAAAGCAAAATGGAGAACTCCTATTGAGTTTAATTACAAAGACTTGAAAATTATTTCTATGTCGCCGCCATCAAGCGGCGGAATTTGTAATGCGCAAATTTTTAAGGCGATTGAACCCTTTAACATTGCTTCTTATGGTCATAATTCCTTAAAATCCGTTCAATTGCTTACAGAAGCCGAAAGAAGAGCCTATGCCGACAGGTCTTATTATTTAGGAGATCCCGATTTTGTGAAAATTCCGATTGACACATTAATTTCTTCAAAATACGTTCAAAAAAGAATGGCTAGTTTTTCCTGGGACAAAGCTACGCCTTCTTCAACTTTAAAACACGGAAAAATTACCGGCTATGAAAGTGATGAAACCACACATTATTCCATTGTTGACCAATATGGAAATTCCATTTCTGCAACAACCACCTTAAATGGCGGATATGGTTCAAAAGTTTTTGTTTCTGAAGGCGGATTCTTTTTAAACAATGAAATGGACGATTTCAGTTCAAAACCGGGAACGCCCAATATGTTCGGATTGATTGGCGCCGAAGCAAATGCCATTGAACCCGGAAAACGTATGCTAAGTTCTATGACGCCCACAATTGTTGAAAAAAACAATCGGTTTTATATGTCCGTTGGCTCACCTGGAGGTTCAACCATCATTACATCTGTACTACAAACTATTTTAAATGTTTATGAATTTAGCATGGGTATGCAGGATGCCGTAAACGCACCGAGGTTTCACCACCAATGGCTGCCGGATGTTGTCACTTTTGAACCAAAAGGTTTTGACAGTTTGTTATTAAATCAATTACAAGAAAAAGGTTATCAAACTAAACAGGAAAATTCCGTAATTTTGGGTAAAGTTGATGCTATATTACGTTTGCCAAATGGAAAACTTGAAGGTGGCGCAGATTATAGAGGTGATGATAAAGCTGCGGGATTTTGAGTTGTGAGTTTTATTCGAAATTTAAAAAAAACAATTAAACAATTAAACGATTCAACAGTTAAACGATTAAACATATAAAACATGAATTCCAATACAATAACCAACGGAATTTTAAGAGCAATTGCCATTATTGTGGGTGTTTTATCACTGCTT
Source organism: Lutibacter flavus (assembly GCA_945903795.1). Lineage (GTDB taxonomy): Bacteria > Bacteroidota > Bacteroidia > Flavobacteriales > Flavobacteriaceae > Lutibacter > Lutibacter flavus_A. The sequence continues at coordinate 29,153 of CAMDPE010000004.1, forward strand.
TACTTTTTGTACGAAATACAATCTGTGATTGCTTATGTAACAATTTCAATTGTTATTGCATTGATTGGAAGTCCGATTATTCATTTTTTAAAACGAAGACTAAAATTCCCTAATGCTTTAGCGGTTGTAATAACAATGTTGTTGTTTTTAGGAATTTTAACAGGAGTAATAAGTATGTTTATTCCACTCATCATCAAACAAGGTGAAAATTTATCATTGTTAAATATTGAACAACTTCAAATCAATATTGAACAATTATTAATCCATATTAATGATTATTTTATAACCTATAATATTGATATTTTAAATGAATTAAAAAATGCCGATTTGTTTAAAAATCTAAAAGCGATTCCTGATTTGTTAAATGCAATTATTGGAACAATAGGAAGCCTCAGCGTTGGACTATTTTCAGTCATTTTCATCACTTTCTTTTTAATGAAAGACTCTCGAATCATGGAAAATTCACTGTATGTGTTAGTCAACGACAAAAGCGAGCCAAAACTTCGAAATGCTTTAATCTCCATCAACCATTTATTGTCGAGATATTTTATAGGTTTGGTGCTTCAAATTTTAATTCTATTTATCATATATTTAATTGTATTGCTGATATTTGGTATAGAAAACGCCATTGTAATAGCATTTTTGTGTGCACTGTTAAATTTAATTCCATACATAGGCCCTTTATTTGGCGGCATTCTTTTACTCTTCTTAACAATGAGCAATAACTTAGGCCAAGATTTTCAATCAGAAATATTACCAACAACCATTTATGTGATGATAGGTTATCTTATTGCACAATTCATAGACAATAATATAAGTGTGCCAATTATTTTTTCAAAAAGCGTAAAATCACATCCGTTAGAAATATTTTTGGTTATTATTATTGGCGGAATTCTATTTGGTATAGTTGGAATGGTTGTGGCGGTGCCAACCTACACTTCCATAAAAGTCATTTTAAAAGCATTTTTACCGGCTAATAAAATTGTAAAATTGATGACTAAGGATTTATAATTTTGTTTAAAAATTAAGATTATTGATGTTTGAACTCTCCAAAAATGAACTTGAAAACTTGAAAAGCCAATTTGGAACCTCCAATATTTCGGATAAAATTGGCAAAAAAAATGATTAAACATTTATGGCGACCAATACTTTCATAGCGCTTTTAAGAGGTATCAATGTTTCTGGTTGCAATAACATAAAAATGACCGAGCTTCAGCAGCTTTTTAATGAATTGGGTTTTAAGAATGTAACGACTTACATTCAAAGTGGCAATGTGGTTTTTCAAACAACTATAGAGGAAATTGATAAAATTGAGCAACAAATTATAAATAGGATAAAGCAAACTTTTGGCTATGTGGTTCAAGTGATTGTTTTAACCAAAAAATCGTTGGAAACCATTTATGCTTCAAATCCGTTTTTACAAGAACCAAATATTGACATCACGAAACTTCATGTAACGCTTTTAAGCAACAAGCCAACTGAAAATGATATTGTTCCACTTAAAACTTTAAGTAAAAATGAAGATACTTTCACCATTGTGGACAAAACAATTTACCTTTATTGCCCAAATGGTTATGGAAAAACAAAATTGAATAACAATTTATTTGAAAAAAAATTGAAAATTTCCGCAACAACAAGAAATTGGAATACCATTTCAAAACTGGTGGAAATTAGCAATTTATAAAACAACAATTCATTGAATCATCATATTTTAACTAAAGAAGTTCAGGACTTTATCAATGTCCATTTAAAATCGGATGTCACAAAACTGATTTTAAAGGGAAGTCCGTTTGAAAACGTTTCCATCCAGGAAATTGCAGAGCAAATAGTGGCGAAAAACAGCTGTGAAAAAAAACTGCCAATCTGGTTTAACGCTGAAAATATTTACTATCCCAACAAACTAAACATTGAACAAACCTCTTCCGAAATCACCGCCAACTATAAATTCGATTTGGTTTCAGGAGAAACTTTAATTGACATTACGGGCGGATTTGGCGTGGATGCTTACTTTTTTTCACAAAAAGTTACTAATATAACACATTGTGAAATAAATGAGAAATTATCGATAATTGTGTCTCATAATTTCAAACAATTAAACGTAAAAAATATCACTGCCTATTTGGGTGACGGAATTGAATTTCTGGAAAAATCCAAAGAAAAATTCGATTGGATTTATGCCGATCCTTCGCGCAGGAATGATGCCAAAGGAAAAGTTTTTTTATTGGAAGACTGCTTACCGAATATTCCTAAAAATCTGGATTTATTGTTTCAAAAAACCAATCATATTTTACTGAAAGTCTCCCCTATTTTAGACGTTACAAGCGCCATAAATGAATTGAATAACGTAAAAGAAATTCACGTGGTTGCCGTTGAAAATGAAGTAAAAGAATTGCTGTTTTTGTTGGATAAAAATTACACACAAAATATTGACATTAAAACAATTAACTTCAACAAAGAAGAAATTCAGACATTTGATTTTAGCTTAAATGAAGAAGCTTCCGCAACCTATTCCGAGCCAAAAAAATACCTGTTTGAACCCAACGCGGCCATTTTAAAAGCGGGTGCTTTTCAACAAATATCGGCACATTTAAAAATTGATAAATTGCATCAGCATTCGCATTTATACACTTCAGACAATTTGATCGATTTCCCTGGAAGGCGTTTTGAAATAAAACAATGCATTTCTTACGACAAAAAGCAATTGTTAAAATTTATTCCCACAAAAAAAGCAAATATTACCACCCGAAATTTCCCCGAAACCGTTGCCCAGATTCGGACAAAAACAGGGTTAAAAGATGGCGGGAATCAGTACCTTTTTTTCACTACCGATTTCAACAACAGGCATTTGGTGCTTATTTGTGAAAAAGCCTAAAAGTTGTTTTAGCAAAAATCATTAAAATTTAGTATTTTTAACCGTTTATACTAACTAAAATGGCAAATAAAAATATACGCTCGTTATCGTCAAGAAAGGAATTGGATGATAATTTGTTCGAAAATATCGCAGATTTATCGCATAAAAATGCACCAAAGTCCGATTTTCAGGAACTGGCAAAACGTTTTATGATTGATGATTCCGTGATTGCGGGCACCGCATCTTTTTACGATTTTACCAGAGAAAGCAATCGGAACAAAAAAATTCATGTGTGTAGCGGAACGGCTTGTATGGTGGCCAATACTCAAAATAAATTGCACCAGCAGTTAGAAAATCATTTTGACAAAGACGAAATTGGTCATGCTGCCTGCGTGGGCCGTTGCCATACCAATAATGCGTTTATGTATAATGAAAACACCTATTCTTCTTCAAACGAAAAGGAACTTGAAAGTATCATTGTTAACAAAAATTATCAAGAAAATAAGTACAACATAAGTTGCAACACCACCCCAATTTTAACTTCAAAAATAGAAAATATTGAGGCCTTTTATCAATTGGCCGAAGTTTATAAAAACAATCCGCAACAGGTAATCCATGAAATAAAAATATCGAATTTACGCGGTCGCGGCGGTGCCGGATTCCCGTTTTGGTTTAAACTGGATGCCGTTATTAAAGAACCAAATGCCCAAAAATACATTGTTTGCAATGCCGATGAAGGTGATCCGGGCGCTTATTCTGATATGTATTTGATGGAACATCAGGCGCATAAAGTGCTTTTCGGAATGTATATGGCAGGATTGACCGTTGGTGCAAATACCGGCGTTTTATACATCAGGGGAGAATATCCCGATTCGATTCGCATTGTTGGGGAAGCGATTGAATTTTTAAAAGAAAAAAACCTGATTGGCGATTTTAAATTCAAAATAATTCGCGGTCAAGGTTCTTATGTTTGCGGCGAAGAAACCGCTTTGCTGAGTTCTATAGAAGGATTGCGCCCGGAAGTCCGCGTTCGTCCGCCTTATCCCGCACAATACGGTTTGTTTGGAAAACCAACTGTTTTGAGCAATGTGGAAACATTTGCCAACATTCATTGGATTCTGGAAAATGACGGAGAAGCTTATGCGAAATTGGGAACAAAACAATCAACAGGAACTAAACTGGTTTCTTTGGACAGTTTTTTCAACAGTCCGGGAATGTATGAAATTGAAATGGGAACACCCTTAAAAACTGTTTTTGATCAATTTGGAAATGGATTAAAATCGGAAATAAAAGCATTTCAAATTGGCGGTCCTTTGGGCGGCATTGTGCCTTTTGATAAAATTAAGGATTTAACACTGGATTTTGAATCTTTAAACAACAATGGATTTTTATTGGGTCACGCCAGTGTTGTTTCTATCCCAAAGGAATTTCCGATGATTCAGTTTTTGGAACATTTAATGGAATTCACAGCGGATGAATCCTGCGGAAAATGTTATCCGTGCAGAATCGGTTCTTTCCGTGGTATGGAAATGCTTCAGAAAGCGCAGCATGAAAACTATAAAATTGACCGCCAGTTATTTGATGATTTATTGGAAACACTTGAAATTGGGTCGCTTTGTGCATTGGGTGGCGGAATTCCGTTGCCTGTAAAAAATGCACTGCAATATTTTAACGAAGAATTGAAAGAATATTTTAAATAGAATTTAAAAAAATCATTACACAAAGACACCCAGAGGAACACAAAGATTCACAAAGAAAAATGACTGAAAACGAAATAGCAAGTATTATTATTGGAAAAGCAATAGCTGTCCATAGAGAACTTGGGCCTGGATTGTTGGAATCAACATATCAGGAATGTCTTTTTTATGAATTAAAAAATAGCAATTTATTGGTTGCAAAAGAAATAGCATTGCCAATAATTTATAAAGATATTAAATTAGATCACGGATACAGAATTGACTTATTAGTTGAAAATAAAGTGGTTATTGAAATAAAAACGGTAGAATTTTTAAATGATGTACATACCGCTCAAGCGCTAACTTATATGAAATTGGGCAATTATAAATTAGGCTTGTTATTGAATTTTAATGTAAAACTTTTGAAAGAAGGAATTAAAAGATTTATACTTTAAAAACTCTGTGAATCTCTAAGTAATCTTTGTGAATCTCTGTGTAACAAAAAATTGCGTTTAAATAAAATATAAATCATGAAAGCATTTATAAACAACATCGAACACGAATTTTTGCAAGGGGAAACCATGCTGGAATTTGTCAGAAGAATTGAAGAAAATAAAAATGCCATTCCTACCATGTGTCAGGATGACCGATTGGAAAATTTCGGTTCATGCAGGGTTTGTTCTGTTGAAGTTGCACGTGAAAAAGACGGATTGACAAAAACTTTAGCTTCTTGCCACACCCCTGTTTCTGCCGGATTGTATATTTATCCCAACACAGAAAAAATGAAACGCCTTCGCAAAAATATTGTGGAATTGGTGTTAACCGATTATCCTTCAGATAAAATTTTTCCTTCATCAGAAAAAAAAGCAACGCCTTTTCAGCAAACCATTGCACAAATTGGAATTCCGAATATTCGCTATCCGCAGGGAAAAAATCATTTAGACATCCAACCAGATCGTGCACATCCTTATATAAAATCGGATTTATCGCAGTGCATCAATTGCTTTAGGTGTGTGAGAGCTTGTGAAGAAATTCAGGGAGAAATGATTTTGGGAATGTCGGGCCGTGGATTTGCCACCAACATTATCAAAGGTTTCGACACCTCTTTTAACGAATCGGCCTGCGTTTCTTGCGGCGCCTGCGTACAAACTTGTCCGACCGAAGCTTTGACCGATAAATATGAAACAAAAACCTTAATTCCGGATAAAACCGTGCGAACCACCTGCACTTATTGCGGTGTTGGCTGTCAGTTAGAAGTTGCGGTTATCGACGGAAAAATCAGGGGAATTCAAGCTCCGGAAACTGCTGAAGTAAATCAGGGACATACCTGTTTAAAAGGTCGTTTTGCTTTTCAGTTTTATGACCATCCCGACAGGTTGCGAGAACCTATGATCAAAAAGAACGGCAAATTTGAAGTGGTCACCTGGGAGGAAGCCTATGATTTTATTGCTTTGAAATTAACCGACATCAAAAATAAATACGGCGCAGATGCCATTGGCGGGATTTCTTCCTCAAGAGCCACCAATGAAGAGAATTATTTGATGCAAAAAATGATTCGTGTGGCCGTAGGCACCAATAATATTGACGGTTGCGCACGTGTTTGCCACGCGCCCACCGCTTTCGGGATGCAAAAAGCTTTCGGAACAGGCGCTGCAACAAATTCCATAGAAGATTTAAAACAAACCGATGCTATTTTTCTTTTTGGGGCAAACCCAATTAAAGGCCATCCGGTAACGGGTGCTAAAATTAAGCAGGCCTTTATGAAAGGCATCACTTCCATCGTTGTTGATCCGATTAGAACGAGTTTGGCCGATTTGGCGACTTATTTCCTACAAATTAGGCCGGGAACCAATGTGGCCGTTTTGAATATGATGTCCTATTATATCATAAAAGAAGGTTTGGTGAACCAGCATTTTATAGATGCTTACACCGAGAAATATGAAGAATTTAAAAACCATGTGGAACATTTAAATATGGATGAACTTGAAACACTTACGGGCGTTTCTAAAGAATTGGTTAGAGATGCCGCAATTGCCTATGCTTCCGCAGAGAGAGCGATGGAATTTCATGGACTTGGGGTTACAGAGCATTTTCAGGGAAGTAAAACCGTGATGTTGTTGTCTAATTTAGCGATGATGACAGGGAATGTTGGCCGTAATGGTGTTGGTTTAAATCCGTTGCGCGGACAAAATAATGTGCAGGGTTCTGCGGATATGGGCGTGCAGCCACATCAGGGAGCCGGCTATATGGATGTCAGCAAACCCGATGTTCAACAATATTATGCACAAAAATACGGGATTGAAAAAATGCCGGAAAGTACGGGATTGAAAATTCCTCAAATGCTGGATGCTGCCATCAACGGAAAAATTAAAGCCTTGTACATTATGGGTGAAGACACCATTATGACAGATCCAAACTCCTATCACAGCATAAAAGCCTTTGAAAAATTAGAATTGATTGTGGTGCAGGAATTATTTATGACCGCAACTTCAGAAATGGCTGATGTGGTATTACCTGCTTCCTCCTATTTCGAAAAAAACGGCACTTTCACCAATGGAGAACGCCGTGTGCAACGTGTGAATAAAGTGATTGAACCCATAGGAAACACAAAACCCGACGGACAAATAATCATAGATGTAATGCACAGATTGGGTTACGACCAGCCAACCGGCCTGACTTATGATGCCGCAAAAGTGATTGAAGAAATTGCCGATGTCATTCCTTTTATGAAAGGGCTGACTTGGGAAAGATTGGGTGATAACGGACTGCAATGGCCGATTAAAGAAGATGGAACCGATACAAAAATGCTGCATATTGGTGGTAATTTCAAAAAAGGAATAGGTACATTTCACCATTTCGATTTTGAAGAATCCCCGGAAATTGTTTCACACGGAAAATTTTATCCGTTTATATTAACCACTGGAAGAGAATTGGAACATTACAATTCGGGCACGATGACGCGCAGAACAGACAATCAACTTATTTTGGGAAAAGACATTTTAGAAGTGCATCCGAAAGACGCTTTGGCCAAAGGAATAAAAGACGGCGACATCGTCAACCTGTTTTCCGACAGGGGAAGTGTTAACATTCCAATAAAGTACGCTAAAACGGTAAAAAGAGGCGTTTTAAGAACGACTTTCCACCAACCTGAAGTATTTATCAATTTAATTACAGGAAGCGTTGGAGACAAAGAAACTATGACACCGGAATACAAAGTGGTTGCCGTTGATTTTGAGAAGGTTTAAAATTGAGATATCGTTTGAGGTTTGAGGTTTCTGGTTTCAAGTTTCTGGTTTCTGGGGTTTCAAGTTTCAGGTTGTCGATGCCTGAATAACGTTGTCCTTATAAATAACCCAGCTTTTAAGGTATAACATTTAACGAATAACATTTCAACTTTACAAAAAAATAAATGCAGACATTAAATTACGAAGGTTTACAACTTACAAACGGCGTTCCGCAAAAAGTGACTGATGCTTTGGTGGTTGAGGCCGCTTTGCAAATAAATATAAACGCCGAACCTTATACGGTGGTTATGCGAACGCCTGGAGACGATGTTGAATTGATCAGAGGATTGCTTTATGCGGAAGATATTTATAAAGGAAAAGAAAATTTAGCCATTGAAGTGGTTGAAAAACGAGAGAACGGATTCTCTATTCTGAATGCTTCCATCGCAAAAAAACAGCTCGGTAAAGGTTATTTAAACAAACGGACATTACTTTCTGTATCCTCCTGCGGCATTTGCGGGAAACAAAAATTGGAAGACATTAATTACAGCGGTTCCAAATTAACAAACAAACTGGCTTTCGAAATGACAAGGCTGGAGGCCATGTTTGTTGAGATGAAATTGAAACAGGAAACATTCGAAATTTCCGGCGGTTCTCACGCTGCGGCCATTTTCAATAATAATTATGAGATTATTTCATTAAAGGAAGACATCGGAAGACACAATGCCGTAGATAAAGTTGTGGGCGAATTGCTGAATGCAAACCAATTAAAGCAATCTTTTGTGATGCTTGTCAGCGGCAGGGTTTCCTATGAAATTATTTCAAAAGCCTTTATCGCCAAAATTCCAATCGTTGTCGCTGTCTCTGCCTGCTCTACTTTAGCTGTAGATTTTGCCAAAGAATTTGGCATTTGTCTGATAGGCTTCTCACGCGGTAACAAAGCGACTATTTACGCCGAGTAAGTTTAAAGTTGCAAGACCAAAGACCGAATTCAGAACCTGATTTCAGGTAACTGCTGCGTGAAAATCAATAATCATCTTCCAAATTAAAAATTATTCCATTTTTCAATCATACAATTTTTAATAATTCCGGTTCACTAATTAACCGATTAAAACACCAACAAAAACTTATAATTATAATAAAATACACGTTTTAGTATATAAAAGGTAATTTTTTTATAATATTTAGTAATATATTTTGTTTAATTAAAAACTTTATTTTACATTTGTACTATAAGAGCGTCCCTAAGATTGCAAATTTTTACGGAGAGGGTTTGCAATTAGTTGATTTATACGATAAAAATACCCGTTTTTTTCGTTCAAAAATCAATTTTAGCTTTTAAAATCTCCAAAATAGAAGTTTTATTTGGTAAAATTTAAAAGTATTTTGACTTTTTTATTTAAGGCTCAGGCCTTGTAAAATAAAAGAAAAATAACTTTTAGTAGCCATTTTTTCTAAAAAGTTTTAGAAAAAATGCGCATTTTTTTGTCTTTATGTAAGATTTATGCTATATTTGATGTTCTTACTAATCATTTAATTCTTACTAAAAATGAAAAAATTAAAATTAATTTTCGGATTGCTACTTGTAGCAGGTTTTGTGGCTGTAACAGTTTTAAGTTTTACTTCAACTGATAAACAAGCTATACATAAATCAGAATTGATTATTCCGAGAAACGGATAATTATCTAATTCAATAAGCATTTATTTATTTTAAAATAATGTAAACCACAATAAATAAATTTATTGTGGTTTTTGTCTTGAAATAAGGTTGCAGATTCAATTTATTTAACTATATTTGAAGTTCATAACCCCTATTTTATAATGAAAGGCAACAAAAAAACATCCTTGTTCATTGGTAGCATAATAGTGCTACTTATAATATCCACCCCGTATTTTTTATATTTTTACCAAAACTTACCAACTGATACAGAAAATTGGGATACTATTTTTGGAATTATTAAAGGAGGATATTATGGTACGGCGAGAATGTATATTTATTCTTTCTTTTCTAAATTTGTACCACTATTACTTTTATTTATTTGGTTTATTACCAATAAAACTTGGTGGGTTCATGCTCTAGTTATACCTATAGCCGTTTATTTATTCCAATTAATTTCGGTTATCAATGATAGTGAGGGATATATTGATGAAGTAGAATTCATTTACACGGTTCCTTTTTTGGTAGTGATTATTGTCATTTTATATTTTGTTAGAAGTAAAATATCCATTTATATACAGGCAGTTGATTTAAAAAAAGAAATGGACGAAAATATGAGGACACCCAAAAAATTTGGGTAAATTATCGTTTAGCCCTAAATACCCCAATATAACCCCAAAAATTTAATTTTTAATTATTATTTGTGCCCCGCAAATTTTGGCGTTTTATTTGGAAAAAATGGAAAGAAATTTAGAATATATTGCTTGTCAATTGGCACAAAGTGAGAAAAAAATAGCTTCGCTTAATGAAAAAATAGCCTTTTTAAATAAATTATTGGTAGTTGTAAGTGTACTTATGTTGCTTATATACGTTTATAAATAATTTACTAAATTCTTCTTATTTTTTGAGGAGTCACTAAAATAAAATATTTAAGAAAAACATTGGTTAAAAATACAATTATTTTTGACAAAAAAGGAGCCCGATATTATTATATCGGGCTCCTTTTTTATTTTTTGAGTAAAACAGTTAGGCCGCTTTTTTCGATTTTCTGTAAAGGAAAGAATTGTATAATTTTCTTTTGGCAAAATTAGAACGCTGTCCGCTATTTACGAATTTGGTGAAAAGGTTTTGGTTCACACCAAAATATTCGTAAGTGGTTCCACAAGCAAACGTAATTTCAAGGAGCAAACTTTTATGTTGAAAGTTCTCAATTTTTGATTCAGAAGTTAGATTTGCGTATTCTATTAAATTCGACTCTTTAGTTT
>CAMDPE010000005.1 GCA_945903795.1 Lutibacter flavus
AGTATAAATTTAAAACAGTGTTCAAAAAATTATTTAAATCTGTTTTTTGCTATTTTATATTGATTAAATTTGGACGAACTTAAAATTGATGAATTAAATGCTGATAATTGGAATTGCCGGAGGGACAGGAAGCGGAAAAACTACTGTTGTGAATCAAATTATACACGAATTGCCTACCGATGAGGTTTGCGTAATTTCTCAAGATTCTTATTACAATGTTACCACTGATTTGTCTTATGAGGAGCGTACAAAAATTAATTTTGACCATCCAAAGGCCATCGATTTTGATTTGTTGGTAGATCATTTAAAAAAATTAAAAAACGGCGAAATTATAGAACAGCCCGTTTATTCTTTTGTGACCCATAATCGTACCGCAGATACCTTAATTACACACCCAAGAAAAGTAATTATTATTGAAGGAATCCTTATTTTTAACAGCAAAGAATTGCGCGATTTATTCGACATAAAAATATTTGTGCACGCAGACACTGATGAAAGATTGATAAGACGTATAAAACGTGATATTGAAGAACGCGGCCGAAATATTACTGAAGTGTTGGCGCGCTACCAAAACACATTAAAACCTATGCACCAGCAATTTATAGAGCCAACAAAAAATTATGCCGACATTATTATTCCAAATGACCGATACAATACGGTAGCTATTGATATTGTTAGAACCGTCATTAGCCACAAACTTTAGTATATGACTTTAAAACAAATAAAAAATAAACCAGTTGTGAAATTTATTACGAACAGATACGTAATAATTCTTTCAATATTTTTTGTTTGGATGGTTTTTTTTGATGAAAATTCGTGGGTAAATCATAACGAATTTGACAGGGAAATAAATAAGCTTAAAAGTGAAAGCGACTATTACCAATCACAAATTGATTCGGACAAAGTGTTTATAAACAATCATAATGACCGTGAAGAGTTGGAGAAATTCGCCAGGGAACAATACAAAATGAAGAAAGAAACTGAGGATATTTATATTATTGAATATGATACGATTCCCGAAAAATAACTATACTATTTTAGCAAATTAATAAGGCCATAGGGTGTTCTTCTGACATATATTTCCGATTTTTGTTTAATATACCTTAATTATGAGTAGTTTTATTACAGAAGAATTTCCGCCAGTTTCGGCTGCCGCCTGGAAACAAAAAATTCAGGTCGATTTAAAAGGGGCTGATTATAATGAAACCCTTCTCACCAAAACCAATGAAGGAATCACCATCAAACCTTTTTACCACGCAGACGATTTCGAAAAATTAACTATTCCGCTCTCAAAAGAAGATTTTAAAATTTGCCAAAAAATAGTTGTGTCCGAAGAAATTGAGGCTAACTTAAAGGCTGTTGACGCCACCAATAAAGGAGCCGATTCGGTAAAGTTTGTGGCAAAAAAACCGTTCAATACAGCATTGTTGTTCAAAAACCTATTGGGTAAAAAAATTGAATTTCATTTTCATTTTGAGTTTTTATCCGAAGTATTTATTGATGAACTTGCAGCATTACTTATAAACGAAACAGTTTTTTACAATATTGATATTATTGGGAATTTGGCAAGAACCGGAAATTGGCACAAATCCCTGAATGACGATTTTAAAACTTTAGAAACCATTATTCATAAAAACCCAGCGGCATTTATCATAGGCGTTAATGCCGATATTTACCAAAATGCCGGCGCAAACACTCTACAGCAAGTTGCTTATGCTTTGGCGGTTGCCAACGAGTATTTAACCCGGTTTGGTGCAGGAATTGCCCAAAAGATTCAATTCAACTTTGCTGTCGGAAACAATTATTTCTTAGAAATTTCGAAAATCAGGGCTTTTAAATACGTGTACAATTTAATGCTCGGCCAATACGAAACCAGTGCCAATGCACTTGTTTTTGCCGAACCAAGTTTGCGCAATAAAACCATTTACGATTATAACGTAAATATGCTGCGCACCACCACCGAAAGTATGAGCGCCATTTTAGGCGGTGCAAACACCATTTCAAATTGTGCTTATGATGCGTTATATCATGATTCAAATAATTTTGGCGACCGAATAGCCAGAAACCAATTGTTGATCTTAAAGGAGGAAAGTTATTTTAAACAGGCACAGCATTTTGCCACAAATTCCTATTATATTGAATCCATCACCAAGCAAATAGCAGAAAAATCCTTAGATATTTTTAAAGAAATTGAAAAAGGCGGCGGATTTTTATCCCAATTAAAAGAAGGTATTATCCAGCGAAAAATCAAAGAAAACTCCCAAAAAGAACAAGTGCAATTTGATACCGGCGAGTTGATTTTATTGGGTACAAATAAATACCATAATCCACAGGATAAAATGAAACACGATTTGCAAGCGAATCCCTTTGTTGCCAGAAATCCACAAAAAACCTTAATAATTCCTATAATCCCAACAAGATTGGCAGAAAAATTAGAACAAAAAAGACTGAAAGATGAAGCGTAAAGATTTTTCACAACTAAAAGTTGTCAGTCAAACCGAGAAGGAAACAAATTTTGAACATGAAAATTATGTAGCGGGAATTGTTCCTTATTTAAGAGGCCCTTATTCCACTATGTTTGTTCGCCAACCCTGGACCATTCGACAGTACGCTGGATTCTCCACTGCCGAAGAAAGCAATGCGTTTTACCGCAGAAACTTAGCGGCAGGACAAAAAGGATTGTCGGTTGCTTTTGATCTGGCAACACATCGCGGTTATGATTCGGACCACGAACGTGTGCAGGGCGATGTTGGCAAGGCCGGTGTAGCCATTGATTCCGTGGAAGACATGAAAATGCTTTTCGACCAAATTCCGCTAGACCAAATGTCGGTTTCAATGACTATGAATGGCGCTGTTTTACCTATTTTGGCATTCTTTATTGTAGCAGCAAAAGAACAGGGTGTTGCCGAAAAACAACTGGAAGGAACTATTCAAAATGATATTTTAAAGGAATTTATGGTGCGGAACACCTATATTTACCCGCCAACGCCCTCTATGAAAATTATTGCTGACATATTTGACTATGCCAGCAAAAATATGCCAAAATTTAATTCTATTTCCATTTCCGGCTATCATATGCAAGAAGCCGGCGCCACGCCAGAAATTGAGTTGGCTTATACTTTGGCGGATGGATTGGAATACATCAAAACCGGTATCGCAGCCGGAATGGATATTGATTCTTTTGCGCCGCGTTTGTCCTTTTTCTGGGCCATAGGAATGGATCATTTTAGTGAAATTGCAAAATTGAGAGCCGCACGTATGATTTGGGCTAAATTGGTAAAGCAATTCAACCCTAAAAATCCAAAATCATTGGTATTGCGTACCCATTGCCAAACAAGCGGCTGGAGTTTAACGGAACAAGATCCTTTTAACAATGTTGCAAGAACCACTATTGAAGCGATGGCTGCAGCACTGGGCGGCACGCAAAGTTTGCATACGAATGCTTTGGATGAAGCTATCGCATTGCCTACAGATTTTTCTGCACGAATTGCGCGTAACACCCAAATTTATATTCAGGAAGAAACAAAAATTACCAAAACCGTCGATCCTTGGGCTGGCTCCGATTTTGTAGAAAAACGTACTGAAGATATGGTTAACAGCGCCTGGGAATTGTTGCAGGAAGTTGCCGAATTAGGCGGAATGACCAAAGCCATTGAACAAGGGATTCCGAAATTGCGCATTGAAGAAGCTGCCGCAAAAAAACAAGCCAGAATCGACAGTACACGCGATATTATTGTCGGCGTGAACAAATATGTTTTGGAAGAAGAGGATCCGCTGCAGATTTTAGAAGTGGACAATGATGCCGTTCGAGAATCTCAAATTGCGCGGCTGAATGAATTAAAATCAGCAAGAAATACAGAAGAAGTTAACCTTGCGTTGCGTCATTTAACCGAATGCGCAAAAACCCAAGAAGGAAATTTGTTGGAATTGGCAATTATTGCTGCAGAAAAAAGAGCTACTTTAGGGGAGATTTCCGATGCTTTGGAAAAAGTTTACGGAAGGTATAAAGCAACCATTAAATCTATTTCCGGCGTGTACAGCAAAGAAATTAAAAACGATCCAGATTTTGAAAAAGCCAAGGAATTGGCTAATAAATTCGCTGAATTAGAAGGAAGGCGTCCAAGAATTATGATCGCAAAATTGGGACAGGACGGTCACGACCGCGGCGCAAAAGTGGTTTCCACAGGTTATGCTGATTTGGGTTTTGACGTAGATATTGGGCCGTTGTTTCAGACACCCAAAGAAGCCGTAAAACAAGCTGTTGAAAATGATGTGCACGTGTTGGGGATTTCTTCCTTGGCGGCAGGACACAAAACCTTGGTTCCCCAAGTAATTGCAGAGCTAAAAGCGTATGGCCGCGAAGATATTATGGTAATAGCCGGCGGTGTAATTCCGGCACAGGATTATCAATTTTTGTTTGATGCCGGGGTGGTTGGCGTTTTCGGACCGGGAACAAAAATATCAAAAGCCGCCATAGAAATATTAAATGTGCTGATTGACAGTGTGGCAGAGTAAAAAATATCTAAAATTATATTAATATGTCTGAAAATTATTTCAAAAAATATCCTAATAAAGAAGGTTTCTTTAATGAATATGGTGGCGCATTTATCCCACCCCATTTAGAAGAAGAAATGCAAAAAATAAATGACGCCTATTTTTCCATCAGCAAATCACACAAGTTTATTTCTGAGCTTAGAGACATTCGCAAACATTTTCAAGGAAGACCAACGCCCGTATATCATTGTCATCGACTATCCCAAAAATATGGAGGCCAAATCTACTTAAAACGAGAAGATTTAAATCATACAGGAGCACATAAATTAAACCACTGTATGGGTGAAGCTTTATTGGCAAAATATATGGGTAAAAAGAAATTAATTGCTGAAACAGGCGCAGGACAGCACGGTGTTGCGTTGGCAACTGCAGCTGCCTATTTTGGTTTGGAATGTGAAATTCATATGGGTGAAGTTGATATTGCCAAAGAACACCCCAATGTTTTACGAATGAAAATTTTAGGTGCAACAGTGATTCCTGTTACCCACGGTTTAAAAACACTGAAAGAAGCTGTAGACAGTGCTTTCGAAGCGTATTTAAAAGATCCAATTAATGCTATTTATTGCATTGGCTCAGTTGTTGGACCACATCCATTTCCTATGATGGTGCGCGATTTTCAACGCGTTGTTGGCATTGAAGCTAAAGCTCAATTTTTTGATATGACAGGGGAATTACCTGATAATATTGTTGCCTGTGTTGGTGGAGGAAGTAATTCCATTGGTCTTTTTTCAGCTTTTTTAGAGGATGAAGAATGCAAACTTTTTGGAATAGAACCTGCCGGAAAATCATTTAAAACAGGAGAACACGCAGCAACAATGACAATGGGGAAACCTGGAATTATACACGGATTCAAATGCTATACCTTACAAGATGAGAATGGAGAACCTGCTCCTGTACATTCAATTGCAAGTGGATTGGATTATCCTGGTGTTGGCCCGGAACACAGTATGCTAAAAGATATGAATAAAGTTACATACGACAGCATTACCGATAAAGAATGTATTGATGCCTTTTTTGAATTAAGCAGATTGGAAGGAATTATTCCTGCCTTGGAAAGTGCTCATGCGGTTGCTTTTGCAATAAAACTAGCTCAAAAAACACCTAAAGAATCTATCCTTGTAAATTTAAGCGGTCGTGGCGATAAAGATTTAGATTTTGTGGTTGATAATTTTGGTATACCGAAATAATATTTATTTGATACTAAAAATAATACAGCCACAAAATGTTACGGCTATAATAGAAGTCGATTGACATCGCAGTGGAATGAAATAATATACCTTATCAATATTCTCATTATAAAAATTATAGCCCACGGTTTAAGCCGTGGGCTATATAAATCAAATGCTTCTACTCCCCTCTATATAGGTCGTAATGCCAATTTTAATTGCACGTCAGCGACGCATACCTACTTAAATTAGTATCTAAAAAGCAGGGTTTGCATAAGTAAGATAGGTACTCACAAACTAGAACCAGAAGAATAAAATACGCTGCTTAATGATTCGTTTTAAAAAAAATGCGTTAAAGCCCCATTCCACTTAATTTATATTACCGTCTTGTTAAGGTGTAATTAATAATAACCCTATTGCTCCAATCATCATTATCACCTCTTTCATACACGCAACTAACCTCAGATTCAGAAATTCGACTAAAATTATAGATCTCAGTAAACAAAATAGCTTTAAGATTAATAGTGTAATTTGTGGTTGAAATTTGTTCGGTAGGGGTGAAATATTTCTCTGAAACAAAATTTATTCGCTCATTATAATCAATCCCCCTAACGATAAAATTATCTTCGGTAAATTTAAAGGAATCTGAACCATTATTTCCATTGATCGTATATTCACCCACCCATTCACCTTGAATCCAAGCAGGGGGAGAAAAGTAGGTGTCATGTCTAATGGGAGCGTCGTCAAACTCGCCACTAACATCAACTGAACAAGATGTCCAGAAGAGAAGTGCAATAATTATTAAACCTAGCCTTTTCATCATACTAATTTTTAAAATTGATAATTAAAGCTAGCTATTTAGATAAAATGTAACAATGACGATTATCAAGTAGTTAAAAAAAATTATAGATAAAATACGTTTCATTGGTGTTCGCATTTAAGTTTATAAATAGCAATTAATCCACTCTTTCTAAAAAATATTACTTTTAAGTTAAGTAATATACCAAACTTCCTCTGATGCTCGTCTGCGACGCGTACCTCTTAAATTATCATCTAAAAAGCAGCGTTTGCAAAGCGGTTAAAACAAATAAGGCAACCCGCAAATTCAAAAAAATAAGTTATATTAGCAGTATGAATTTAAAAGAATCCATAAAATATAAATCGACGGATTTCTTATCATTATGTGAATCTCATAATGTGAAAAACTTATATGCTTTTGGTTCTTCAATAACCGACCAATTTAATGAAGATTCAAGCGATATAGACTTACTGATTGAAATTGATAATGATGACCCAATTGAACGTGGAGAAAACCTTATGGACATTTGGGACAAATTTGAGCTGTTCTTTCAGCGGAAAGTCGATTTATTAACAAATACCTCAATTAAAAATCCTATTCTCAGAAAAAATATTGATGCAACAAAAATTTTAATCTATGATGGAAAAAAGCAAAAAATATCAATTTGATATTTTAATGGCTATCGACTTGATAGATTAATGGCTATCGACTTGATAGAAAAATTTACTGTTGGCATTACAGATTTTAATCTTTATCAAAATGATTTAAAAACTCAAAGTGCTGTTGAAAGACAATTGGCAATTATTGGAGAAGCTTTAAATCAACTTAAAAAAGTTAAACCGGATTTCGAAATTGAGAATGATAAACAAATTATCGGATTTCGAAATAGATTGGTTCACGCCTATGACAGTATTGATAATTCAATAGTTTGGGCTATTATAAATCGTCACTTAAAAAACCTAAAAGAAGAAATACAAGCATTGCAATAAAAATCTCCTATGGCATTATGCTTCTATTGCTCGTCTGCAACGCGTACCTCTTAAATTAGCATCTAAAAACAGCGCGTTTGCAACGTGACTAACAACAAATATGGTAATGATTTAAAAGTATGCCTCTGTTTTTTTATGGTATGATTTTCTTAAAAGTAATATACCTTTGTGGTGATTTTTTATAAGTTATAATAGCCACGTTACAAACGCTTTTTTTGCACAAGTAAGCAGGTGCTTGTGGCAGACGAGCGCCAGAAGATTAAAATTAGAGTATTGGCGAAGATTGAATACATGGCCAATGAATTGTTTGGGTAAACCAAAAATAGCATACCTAAAAATGATGAAAACCCGAAAACAAAAAATAATTTTAGCGACAAAAATAATTGCAGCAACTTTTTTATTGCTGATTATCGCGTTTTTTATTTTTAGAAATGAATTATTGAAACAAACCATTGCCAAGGTTTCTTTTAAAATGGCACGCGAATACAACAGCACTTTTACTATAAAAGAAGCTTCATTTGTTGGGCTTTCGGGTTTGCGTTTTTCCAATATTGTTTTGGCTCCCAAAAAAGCAGACACGCTTTTCAACATCCACAAAATGAAAACCAGCGTCAATTTATGGCGCTTGTTATTGGGCGATGTACAATTAGGAACCTTGGAAATTGAGCAAGGTTATGTGCAATTGGTAAAAAATAAAAATGGAAGAAATTTTGATGCTTTTCTCAAGAAAGACCAAACAATAAGTGCTGTCAACGAAAAAAGAGATTACGCCAAAGTAGCTTTTAGGCTTATTTCGAAAGTGCTGAATTTGGTGCCAACGGATATGAAAGTAGAAAACCTTTCGTTCAGATTGGATGACAACGGCAAAAAAATCAACATTAATTTACAAAAACTGCGATTGGTCAACAAGCAATTGGAGACTTTTATCAAAGTAGAAACTAAAGCTTTCACTCAACGAATCCGAATACAGGGTTTTGCCGACCCAAGAAACAAAAAAGCCGACATTCGTTTTTTTAATATGGATACCGGCGCCATCAGATTGCCTTATCTAGACGAAAGATTCAACCTGAAATCGAGCTTCGATTCCATTCGGATTAACATTCAAAACATAAACAAATCGGGAGGAAAATTGCATCTTGACGGTTTTGCTTCGATTGCCAATTTGATGATTAATCACAAAAGAATTGCCAATAAAGATGTGGTAGTCAAAAATGCCAAATTTGACTTTAGATTTCTATTGGGTTCTGATTTTATTTCCATTGACAGCAGTTCTGTCGTACAGTTCAACAAGGTAAAATTCCATCCTTATTTGGCTTACGAAACCGAAAAGGACACTATTTACAAACTTAAAGTCGACATTCCAAAGATGAAGGCACAGGATTTCATCGTTTCTCTTCCCGATGGTTTGTTTACCCATTTTCAGGGAATGAAAGCTGAGGGCAATTTCGAATTCAAACTGGATTTTATGTTCAATAAAAACAAACCCGATCAACTGGTTTTTGACAGTAATTTGAAAAAAGAAAATCTGCGAATTACCCATTACGGAGAAGCCAATCTTAACAAACTCAATGGAGAATTTGTGTATCGTGCAATTATAGATAATGTTTTGCAACGACCTGTTTTGGTGGGTGCTGCAAATCCAAATTATACGCCTTTAGACCAAATTTCGCCTTATTTGCAAAAATGCGTTTTAACCTCCGAAGACCCTTCGTTTTTCACCCATCGCGGTTTTATCATTGAAGCCTTCAAACAATCGATTCTTAAAAACATTCGCACCAAGAAATTCACTCGGGGCGGAAGTACCATCAGTATGCAATTGGTCAAAAACGTGTTTCTGACCCGCGACAAAACAGTTTCCCGAAAACTGGAAGAAATTTTGTTGGTTTACATCCTTGAAAATAACCGAATCTCCTCGAAGGAAAGAATGCTTGAAGTTTATTTCAACATTATCGAATGGGGACCAAATGTTTACGGAATTGGCGAAGCTGCACAATTCTATTTCCAGAAAAGTCCGGCCGATTTAAATTTGAAAGAATGTTTGTTTTTGGCGACCATCATACCAAAACCAAAGAAATTTATGTGGCAATTTGACAACGCCGGAAAGCTGAAATCCTATGCAAACCAACAACAAAAATTCCTGAGCAATTTAATGTTGCGAAGAGGCCTTTTAATTGATGAAGACACCATTGGAGCATACATTCCATTGCAAATTACCGGAAATGCCCATTCGCTACTGAATTTGAAAGTGCAAGATTCTGTTGCTGTGGATTCGTTGGCCGTGGATGAACTGTTTGAGTGATAATTAAACGCCAAAACATAAAGAAGACACGAAGACTAAAGGGTTTTTAAAATCAGTTTAAACCGATTTAGAAATCCCTATGATGTACGTTGCACGAGCACCTGAGGGTTCCGATTTAAAAAATCATTTTAATAACTTGTGTCATCCAGCTCCACTTTTCCGTTAAAAGTTTTGTACAGGAATAAAAAATAGGCCGCTAGCAATGGCGCTCCAATCAGCACAATGGTTAACATAATTCCCAATGATTTTTGCGAGGAAGCAGCATTGTAAATAGTAATGCTATAAGCCGGATCAATGGTGGAAATTAATAATGTTGGATATAACTGAAATGCAACCAGCATCAACAAAAAAGCCATTGTTAAGGAAGAAAACACCAATGCCTGAAAATATTTCTTTTTTGATACCAAACGCGGAACATTTGCTACCGCCAGAAAGGATAAAATCGGAATAATGAAAAACAAAGGGTTTTCTTTAAAATTATCTGTTACCCCAGGAATAAATATTAGCGTATATAAGGTTGTTATTGAAAAACTGACGATAAAAAACAGCATTCCTTTTTTCAATAAAAATGTCAATCGCGTGTGCAATTTACCTTCTGTTTTTAACAACAGAAAAATAGCGCCCTGTGTCATAAAAATAGAAAGGGTTGTAAATCCGACCATCAAGGCATACGGACTTAAAAAGGCAAAGAAAATGCCGCCTTTATAACTGTAATTTGCACCTATTTCAAAACCCTGCAATACGTTTCCCAGCACAACTCCCAATAAAAAAGCAATTAAAACATTAGATGCTGAGTAAACAATATCCCAGGTTTTTCGCCACCACAGCATTTTTTCGGCACTTCTGAATTTTATGGATGCTGAGCGTAAAACCAATAATATTAAAAATAACATAAAAGGAATATACATGGTTGAAAGCATGGTAGCATACATCACAGGAAAACCGGCGAACAAAGCACCGCCTCCAATAATTAACCACACCTGATTGGCATCCCAAAGCGGGCCGATTGCATGGATGGCAATTCTTCGGCTTTCATCTTGCTTAAAAAATAAATGCCAGGCGCCTGCGCCATAATCAAATCCTTCTAAAATAGCATAACCCGAGAATAACAAGCCAACTACCAAATACCAAAGTGTGGGATAATCTATGCCTAAAAATGTTTCCATATTGCTGTAAATTAACTGGTTTTTAATTGATTTTGAGGTTTTTCATCGTAAGGGCCATGTTTAATTTTTTTATTTAAGGAATATAAAAACAACACAAATAGCAAGGAATACACCACTAAAAATAAAATTAATGAAAACAATATTTGATTCGCAGAAACGGCTTGCGAAAATCCTTCACTGGTTCTTAAATGACCATAAACAATCCAAGGCTGCCTTCCCATTTCTGCTGCAAACCAGCCTGCCTGATTGGCAATTTGGGGCAATAAAACGGAAAAGGAAAAAATCCACATTAGCCATTTGGTTTCAAATAATTTCCCTCGCCACCATAAAAAACAGGCATAAAAAGAAATTGCGATTAAAAACATGCCAATAGAAACCATGATATGATAAAATTGAAAAACGGCATTTACCTGACCAGGCCGATCTTCTTCCGGAAAAGCATTTAAACCGGTGATAGGCTCTTTAAAATCCTGATGCACTAAAAATGACAATCCGCCAGGAAGCCCCAAACCGGTAACTTCTTGCTTTTCATTGTCTACCCAACCAAACAAATACAAATCGGCTGGTGCAGATATGTCGTAATGACCTTCCATCGCCGCCAATTTAGCCGGTTGATTCACTGCAACGCCAGCAGCAGAACTATGGCCAGAAATTAATTGTGTAAAAGAAACTACGGTTGCAACCACCAAAGCTATTTTGAAAGCTATTTTTGATATTTCAACAAATTTTCCTTTACGGATATAATAGGCATGAACACTTAAAACCATAAATGCCCCTGCTAAAAAAGCGCCTTGCCAAACATGAATAATTCGGTCTACACTAGAAGGATTAAAAACCATGGCCCAAAAATCGGTTACTTCTGCTCTGGCAAAAAAACCTTCTCCAACAATATGATAGCCTGCCGGGGTTTGTTGCCAACTATTCGCCACTACAATCCAAACTGCCGAAAACATAGAACCCAAAAAAACACCAATGGTTGATATAAAATGCACTTTAGGCGAAACCCTATTCCAGCCAAAAATTAATATTCCTAAAAAAGTACTTTCTAATCCGAAGGCAAACAAACCTTCAGCTGCCAAAGCGCTTCCAAAAATATCTCCTACATATCTGGAATAAACTGCCCAATTGGTACCAAATTCAAACTCCATGATAATTCCTGTGGCAACACCTATTCCAAATATGATAGCAAAAATTTTCAACCAAAACTTTGTTAAAAGTTCATATTCTTTTTTTCCTGTTTTTAGATACAGGCCTTCCATAATCACCATAATTAAACCAATTCCAATACTTAACGGAGGATAGATATAATGAAAGGCAATGGTGAAAGCAAACTGAATTCGGGCTAATATTTCAACATCCATGAGTGTAAGATTATAGTAAACAAATTTAAGGCTTTAATTATGCTTTAAATGAATTTACTTTGATTAATTAGAAAGGAAGTTTTAGAATTGCGGTCGGCTATAAAAAGGACGGTTAAGGTTGTGTTTTTTTGTTTTTGCAGATTTGTAAATCGTATCCTCTTATTGTGCTTGAAGCCAATGTCCAAAGAAAACAGCATAAGTCAAAAAAAGAAAATTTTAAATGAAGAAATTACAGCAGGTTTGTTGCAACAAGAAAAATATAGGTGTTTAAAAACATAAATAATAAAGCAGGCAATGAAACCCAAATACTGTCTTTTATATACAAACGTGTCATAAAGCCAAGCAGCATCAACAAAGCCAATCCGGCAGAAGAAATTAACAGCAAAAAGGGAACAAATAAACCTAACAACAGTCCTAAACCGCCGGTAATTTCTAAAACAGCGGTTAGTGCTGCTACTTTTTCCAGTCCAAATCGTTTAAATTCGGCTTTCATAATAGGGGAAGTGAAATAAGTTACCCCATAATATAAAAACGAAATTCCCGAAAAAATAATAAGAATTTGCAGTACGCCCATTCCTAAAGCAGGTTTGCCGCTGCTAAAGCAATATAAGCACTAATCATTAAAAGCACAAATGATGGCAATCGTTTTATCAAAGGGTTTTTTGCCTGAAAATGAAAATACTGTGCCGCTATCATCAAAACGCCCATAAGGATTGCAGGTATCAGCACGAGTTCGGAATGCCAGATTCCTACAACCAGTAAGGTTGATAACACCAGTTTTGCTGCGCCCACCATGGTGCGGGTAAGATTGCTTAAGCCATATTGTTTAAACTCTTTTACAATATTTTCAAATCGAAAAATCCATACATAGCCTACAGAAACAGCAAGCACTAATTGCGCAATCATTGTAATGTTTTCCATAACTTTTTTGTTTTATTTTTAGGTTTTAAGCTGCTTATCGGAAAATACCTGATTTTTACGAGGATGCACTTATTTCCAGTAAAAGTAAGGAACAAAATTGTATTTTCATCGACTTTGGTTTCTTAAAGAATTTTTAACTTGCCAACTCGTCTGGTACTCTTCACAGATGAGCACTCCTCTGGTGCTCGTCTTCAATGAGTACCTTCTTATTTTAACGCCGCTTGGTTTGATGGTTTGGTTGTTAAAATCCGATATAATAAGTTCTTCCGGAATTGTTGGACACATGTTTTTTTCCTTTATTTAAAGAACTTGCATTGATGGAAAAAGACTTACCGCTAAGAATATTATTGCAGAAAAGGAAATTTGGAAAATGGTAATTTTGGGAAGCAGAATTGGGTGTTTTAAAGAACTGTATTTTAAACAATGATGGATTTATTTTTGCAATAAACAACGAAAAAGAATTACAGGATTTACTTGGAACTCATACTTTTTACTTGGGTGATTTCGAAATTAATTTTCTGATGACAGTATACAAATTTCAGATTTCTGTTATAAACCAAGCGAAAAAGGACTTAAGTTAAAACATAAGTCCTTGATTTGTAAGTAGACTATCTATGGAATCTTATATTTTACGGCGCAGTATATTACAATTATCTGAATGGTTTTTCATACAAAAGGTTTATCAAAAGTTAAATCTGTTTAATAAATTACGCTATTATTTTATTTAGTATCATTAAAGCTCTGCATCAATTTGTTTTAAAGCGGCCTTATTGCTCTTCATCCAATAAAAAGGAGGTGTTCTGTTTGTAGTATTTTTACTCGTTTTGCCTAAGTTTAGGATCAAACTAAACTCGTGCGCTCCATTATTATAATTAGAAAGATCAGATATGGTTGTGTCATAAGTATATCCTATTTTGAAATTATCTGTTAAGCGTATTTGAAACAATCCAGAAATCGATTCATCCAACCTATGAGAAAGTCCAAATTCTAAACGGTCATTCCATAAAATACTTGCAGAAATATCTGTGGATAATGGACTTCCATTTACTGCTCGCAACATTACCGAAGGTTTTAGCTTAAACGCATCTGCTAAATCAAAAACATACCCTGATGAAATATAAAAAATCATTTCCTTGGAGGCACTTGAAACCACGGTGCTGCTGTTATCATAATGCTTGTTTTTCAAGATGTTTACAGTAGAAACACTTGCATAAAACTTATCTGTGTAATAAAAAGCTCCTGCTCCAATATTTGGATTAAATTCATTTAGATTTTCATTAAACAGGGCATCGTTTTCAATGCCCAAACTCATCAAATCTACATTTAAAAAACTTCCGCCTGCTTTTAATCCAAAAGCTAATGTAGCATTCTCTGAAGCTTCTATGGAATAAGAAAAATCTGCAAAGACATGGGTTTCATTTAGTACATATACCTTATCATTGACAACAGAAAAGCCTAATCCCACATTTTTTCCTGCAGGTCCGTGAATTGAAAATGTTTGTGTTTCTGGTCCGCCAGCTTCTCCTGCCCACTGACTTCGAACGTTAGCCGTGGCTGTAAAAAGACCATGGCTTCCGGAATAGGCGGGGTTGATTAAACTAAAGTTATTGTAATACTGAGTGTATAACGGATCTTGTTGTCCATAACTATCCAGTGCTATAAAAAGTACAGATAATAGCAGTATATTTTTGATTTTTATGTTGAATTTCATGTTGTTTTTTTTAATAATTGATATAAACCCATCCTTTTAATATTTTACTTCCTCCGTTTATGCTTAACACATAATAGTAAGGTGCGGCTGGTAATTTTTGTGTTTTACCTGTGGAAACACCATCCCAATAATTTTGATAATTTTTGGATTCATATACTTTATTTCCATATCGATTGTATACTTCAATACTGTTGTTTGGATAATTTTGAAGTCCGGCAATGATAAATTCATCATTGATGCCATCTCCGTTTGGAGAGAATCCTTTAGGTGTTTCCAAACCTCCATCATCACAAATATCTCCAATACCATTGCGGTCTATATCTGCCTGATCTAAATTAGGAGTTGTAGGACAATTGTCAATTGCATTTGATATGCCATCGCCATCCATATCTTCATTTTCACCCGAAATGCCATCGCCATTAACATCACCTGCAACTTCACCATTGCCGATATAAGCATCCCCATTTGTGTCACCTGCAAGTTCCGTTCCTTCAATTTTGTTATCCCCATTAATATCACCTGCAATTTCGGGAGCGGTAATTATTCCATCCCCATCTGTATCACCTGCAATTTCAGGAGCGGTAATCGTTCCATTACCATCAAGATCACCAGCTATTTCAACATCGTCAATAATTCCATTACCATTTGTGTCTCCAGCAATTCCACCTTCATCTATATTTCCATCACCATTTGTATCACCTGCTACTTCCTCATCAGCTATAATTCCATCTCCACTGGTGTCTCCAGTAATTTCACCGTCACCAATAATTCCATCACCATCGATGTCTCCGGTAATTTCACTATCACAAATAATTCCATCCCCATTTTTATCACCTGCAATTTCGGTAGCGGTAATTGTTCCATTACCATCAAGATCACCAGCTATTTCATCATTACCAATAATTCCGTCACCATTCGTGTCTCCAATAATTTCGCCATCACCAATAATTCCATCTCCATTTGTATCACCTGCAATTTCGGGAGCGGTAATTGTTCCATTACCATCACCATCACCTGAGATTTCACCATTACCAATAATTCCATCCCCATTTATGTCTCCAGTAATTTCAGGAGCGGTAATTGTACCATCGCCATTCACATCACCGGCAATTTCGGGAGCGGTAATTGTTCCATTTCCATCAAGATCACCTGCAATTTCACCGTCACCAATAATTCCATCCCCATTTCTGTCTCCTGCAATTCCACCTGCATCTATATTTCCATCACCATTTGTATCACCTGCTACTTCCTCATCAGCTATTATTCCATCGCCACTGGTGTCTCCAGTAATTTCACCGTCACCAATAATTCCATCCCCGTTGATGTCTCCTGTAATTTCACCGTCACCAATAATTCCATCCCCATTTGTATCACCTGCAATTTCACCATCATCTATTATTCCATCACCATTGGTGTCACCAGTAATTTCACTATCACCAATAATTCCATCACCATTGGTGTCACCAGTAATTTCGCCATCTTCAATTTTACCATCCCCATTTGTATCACCTGCAATTTCGGGAGAGGTAATTGTTCCATCCCCATTTGTATCACCTGCAATTTCGGGAGATGTAATTTTTCCATCACCATCACCATCACCAGCTATTTCATCATCACCAATAATTCCATCCCCATTTGTGTCTCCAGTAATTTCAGGAGCGGTAATTTTACCATCACCATTCACATCACCTGCAATTTCGGGAGCGGTAATAATTCCGTCTCTGTTCTTGTCACCTGCAAATGCATCGATTGTAAGAATCCCATTTACAAAATCAAACGAGTAATTTTTTGATAAACCACCAGAAACTGTAATTGTATAGTCTCCTGGTAAACTTGTTGTACTTGCACTTGTTTCAGCCAATGGTAATTGTAAAAGATCTGATGCAGTTTCATTGATTACAAAACCTTCATAAGTCCATGTAAGCTCAGGATTTATTTTACTGAACAATCTACTTTTATTTTCAGCTGTTACTTTTAAAATTGCTTTAGTTACATTCAAAACACCATTTTCAAGAATAAAAGTATAGTTTTCAGCACTGCCTCCCGATAAGGAAACAGTATATTCTCCAACGATACTTGTTGAATTGGCGAGACACGAAATTTGCGGAATGGTTATATTTTGTATTGTTTCACTTCCAATAAATCCACTATATGTTATTGTGAACTCAGGATTTTCGCTTCCATAAACTCTTGATTTACTATCGGCTGTTATTCCTAAAATTGCAGCAGTTATATTTGCTGAACTTACTATAGGCTGAGCCATTAATTGATAGTTAGCGGCATCAGCTCCTGACAATGCATAAGCTATGGCAGTTACCGTTTTTCCTGTTTCTTTATTCTTATCAGAAAAAGTACCAGATCCGGCAATAATTGAGACGTCATCAGTTCCCTGAATTACAACAAGTGATCCTCCACTTAAAGCGGCCACTGTATTAGCATCATAAACCTTATTGGCAGCTGTAACACCTTCAATGGTAAGAGGTGCCGAAGTAATATTTGCTGAAGTTACAATTGGCTGAGCTATTAATTGATAGTTACCGGCATCAGCTCCTGACAATGCA
This sequence comes from Lutibacter flavus, assembly GCA_945903795.1. Classification (GTDB taxonomy): domain Bacteria; phylum Bacteroidota; class Bacteroidia; order Flavobacteriales; family Flavobacteriaceae; genus Lutibacter; species Lutibacter flavus_A. Next base: position 17,528 of record CAMDPE010000005.1, read on the forward strand.
TAAGCTATGGCAGTTACCGGTTTTCCGGTTCCAATAGTTTTATTCGCAAACGAACCTGATCCGGCAATAATCGAGACATCATCACTTCCCTGAATTACAACAAGTGATCCTCCACTTAAAGCAGCAACTTTAGTGGCATCATAAACCTTATTGGCAGCTTTAACACCTACAATCGTAAGTGGTGCTGCAGTTATATTTGCTGAAGTTACTACAGGTTGTGCGATAAGCATATAGTTGTGGGCTTCAGTTCCGGTTATCTGATAACGTGAAGCCGTTACTGATTTTACGTTTCCGATAGTCTTGTTTGCAAAAGCACCTGTTCCTAGAACGATGGTCACCACATCGCTTCCAAGCACACCAACTAGTGATCCGCCACTTAAAGCTGCAACTGTTGTGGCATTATAAACTTTATTTGCAGCTGTCACTGTTGAAATGGAAAGGGGAGCAGCGGTAATGTTTGCCGATAAGATTGGTTGCGTTATGGTGTAGTTACTAATGGCATCTCCTATTATTGACATAGAAGAAGTTACAATGATACCGTTTGCAACATTGAAATCGGCAAAAACACCTGCTGTATTTGTTGTAAGAGTAACATCTTCTGTTCCTATAACACCTGCCAAGGTTGCTCCTGAAATTACGGCATCAGTATTAGTATCGTAAACTTTATTGGCAGCTAATGCTCCGTTTACTGTTAATTCTTTTTTAGTGATGTCGGCCGAAAAGTTTGTTTCTGGTTGTGTAATTGTATAATTACCAGATTTACTGCCGGTTATGGTCATTATTGGTGTAACATTGATTCCTATGTTTACATTGGCATCGTCAAAAACACCATTGGGCTCAATAATTACATCGTCTGAACCAACAATTCCAACAAGCGTTGCTTCTGAAAAAGTGGCATCAGTGGTGCTATCGTATATTTTGTTGTTGGCAACTGAACCAGTTACAGTTAATTCTTTTTGAGTAATATTTGCTGAAAGTGTTGGCTGTGTTAAGGTGTAATTACCTATTGCCTCACCGGTTATAGTCATAGTTGGGGTAACGCTGATTCCATTGGCTACAATAGGAGAAACAAAAGCCCCGGCTGTTTTAGTGGACAAAACAACATCTTCAGAACCTACTTTTCCTACCAGTGCTGCTCCTGTGATTACCGCATCGGTATTTCCATCATAAATTTTATTGCTGGCGACTGCACCTGAAACGGTCAATTCTTTTGCTGTAATATTTGCAATTGTATTTGCCGGCTGAGTGAGTGAATAATTTGCCGATTTGGTTCCGGATATTAACATACCCGGAGTAACGATAATTCCAGTGCCAATATTTGCCTCAGCAAATTGACCAAAAGCCGACAAGTTCACATTTGCAACATCAGAAGGAAAAACGCCAATTAGTGAAGCACCAGTAAAAGATGCATTGGTGTTGCTGTCATAAATTTTATTGTCGGCAACCTCACCTGTAACGGTTATTTCTTTTTGAGTAATATTGGCCGAAAGTGTTGGCTGTGTTATCGAGTAGTTCGCGATACCTGCCCCGGTAATGGTCATGGCTGGGATTACATTGATTTCTTCGGCCACATTCGGGCTGGCAAATGTTCCTGCGATGGCAGTAGCCAAAACAACATCTTCTGAATTTAATACACCAATAAGTATTGCTTCACTAATTTCCGCATCGATTGTACTGTCATAAATTTTATTGGACGCAAGCGCGCCAGTCACCGTTAATTCTTTAGCAGTAATGTTTGCAGAAAGCGTTGGCTGGGTAAGCGTATAATTTCCAATGGCTGTACCACTTATGGTCATAGCCGGAATTACATTAATGCCGTTTGCCACATTCTGATTGGCAAATGTACCTGCGGTTGCTGTGGCTAAAACCACATCGTCGGATCCTACTTTGCCAACAAGTGTGGCTCCCGTAATTACCGCATCGGTATTGATATCGTATGTTTTATTGCCGGCAACCGCATTGCTGACTGTTAATTCTTTGGGTGTAATATTGGCTGATGCCACTATTACCGGTTGAGTTAGTGTATAGTTGGCTGCATTTGTGCCTGTTAAAGTCATGGCTGGAACAATAGCAATATTATTAGCAACATTTTTATCGGCGAAAGTTCCAGATTGAACAAGGGTAACTACATCGCTCCCAACTATTCCAACAGGTAAAGCCCCGCTATAAGTGGAGCCGGTATTGCCATCGTACACTTTATTGTTGGCAGTTGCACCGGTAACATTTACGGTTAGTTCCTTTGGGTTTATGGTTAAGCTCCTGCTTACGCGAGGAGCCGGATAATAAGTTGCGTTTCCAGCCTGGTCGGCATAAATATTGACTGTTCCGGCTTTTACAATATGCACCGTATTACCAGAAACGGTTGCAATAGCTGAGTTACTGCTTGAAAAAGTAACTCCTAGTCCGGATGATGCCGATGCGCTGAGTGTAAAATCGGCATCGCCATAAGTTTTATCCTGCAAAGGGTTTGGGTTAAACGTGATGCTTTGGGGGAACTGGTTGGCAGTGGTTATAATTTTAGTAGAGGTGTAGCCATCGCCGACGGAATTCACACCAACCACATTAAAGTTATAACTTGTATTTGGCGCAAGGCCATTCACGCAGACCCCCGTACTACCACCGTTATCAGTCACACCAACAACAGTACCGCCACCTGCGTTTGTTACCCAATATTTATAGCTTGTTGGGGGTGGTTGTGTGGCATCAGAAAATCCTTGTGCCCAACTTGCACAGAATGAGTTTGAAGTAATCGAATTGGAATTCAAACTATAAGGCTGCCCTGGAGGATAGTAATTTAAATTAGCCAAAGGGGGGGTCTTCTCGAGATACCAACCATTAGGACCATTCGAAGCTCCAAACTCAATTGTACTGCTTAAGGTAAAAGAATTTTGCGCATATACTTCAACACGTATTGCGGTGCCCCAATTGGCAAATTCAGGGACATCTAATTTTGCCGTAATAAAATATGTACCACTTTTAGTTGTAGTAAAACCTTGTGGGAAGTTGTTAACTGTAATAGACCTAATATATGCACTACCATTACTTATATCCCACCCATAACTATTTGCAGCAAAGATGAATGGGGGATATGGATATGATGTATCATTCCTATCAGTATTATATGTAAACGTGTAGAGACACCATCCACCTGCCATAGTGCTGGATTTAGTCCATGTATAGCCATACGGAAGAACTAATTGACTGTACGCGCTAAAACTTCCTGCAAACAGAAACAACATAATCAGCCACAATTTACCGGTAGATGCTAGTTGTAGTGCAATTAAACTGAATTTTTGTAATTTTTTTGTCATTATATTTATGTTAATTGTGGTATATAAATGGAATATTTTTTCTAATATATGGTGTAAAAATACATACAAAAGGTATTTATAATTAAAAAACTTTGTCGCGATTGATAAATCAAGACAAAGTTTTATAATCTAAAAATCAATATATTAGCGGCAGATATGAAAGTATTTAGACACTTTTAATTTTATGAATAAAGATTTTCTTAAATTTCTGCTATTGTTTGCATTTCTGCTAACAGCACCATCTTTTCAAGCACAGATATTAAACAAAAAGGGAATTGAAAAACGAATTGAAAATTTAAACTTAGTTCCTAAAAAGCAGTTTCATGACACTATTTTAGTTTTATGTAATGAATTGCGTTTTTATGATAGGGAATATGCAAGGGCTAACGTAAAAAAACTAGCCAATATTTCAGAAGGAATAAATGCCAAAAGCCAAGTCTTCGCCCTTATATATTATGCTAAATTATCAGATCAAGGGCAGATTGCAATTGTTGACCAAGCATATAAAATTGCAGAACATAATGATATTAAAGAATATTTGGGCTTGGCTTTGGTTACTAAAAGTGAGCTTCATAAACTGATGGGTGATTATGATTTGGCTATGGAAAGTATTTTACAGGCCAGAGATTTTGATAAAAAAACTAATAACACCATTGAGCTTGTTACTGTTTTACATATGATTGGTGATTTATATTTTGCTGCGGAAGACTTCGCAAAGGCCGAAGAAATTTATAAACAAGTACTGAAAGTAAAGGGAGATTTAAACGATTGGGGTGAATGGCGTGAAAGTGTTATTCGAAATAATCTTGGTTTAATAGCTATGAAATTAGGATTTTACGATTCGGCTATCAATCATTTTAATTACTCGCTTCAATTGAAGAATGGTCGTGATTTTAAAACGAGAGATGATACCATTCGCAATGTTTATATTTACAGTCAACTTTCGGAAGTTTATAGACTCCAAAATAATCCAACCAAATCACTTGATTATTTTGATATTGCAATAGCTCCAGCGTTAAAATATAAACAATTTGATTTTTTGGGTGAATTGTATTTTACAAAAAGCCTAATACTTAAACAGCAAATGAAATTTGATGATGCGCTGCAATATGCGCAACTATCGGATTCCATTTCTAAAAAAGGATATACATCATTGGCTTTTAGATTAAAATTAATGCGGCTGTTTGCTGAATTATATGAAAATAATGGCAATGATAAAAAAGCGTTGTATTTTCAAAAAAGTGCTGGTATTATTAATGATTCATTGAATTATAAATTGACCAAATCACGCTATATGCAATTATTGGCTCAAAATAATTATGATAATATTGCCTACAAATTAAAATATAAAGAAAAAGTTAATATTTTTTTAATTATTTTTTCTCTACTAGTTTTAACCAGTATGGCCTATTTCCTTTTCCTTAATAAACGTTTAAAAGGCGCTTTTTTAAAACTGGTCCAAAAGAATATGGAAGTAGCTCGTCAAACACCTATTCCAATTGAATCAAAGAATTTAGAATTCTCTAATGAAACTGATAAAAATGAGCTTAATGATCCTCTTTTGGAACAATTAATTCAGCATTTTGAAAAATATTTACAAATCAATGAGTGGTTTTTGCAACATGATTTTACGTTACAAAAGGCAGCCGATTTACTTGAAACTAACCGTACATATTTGTCTAAGGCCATTAACAATATATTGGGTATGAGTTTTAATTCTTATATTAACGTTTTGCGTATTAAATATGCAATAAATTTAATTCAATTAGGCATAAGTGATTCCTTAACTATTGAAAGCATTTCTGAAAAAGTTGGATTCAATAGTCGTTCAGTTTTTATATCAGCTTTCAGAAACTATACGGGAGTTACTCCATCTTTTTTTATTAAAAATCATAATTCAGAAAGCAAGAATGAAATAGTGTAGCTATTTTTAGTTTTTGTAAATCTTTAGCAAAAAGTTAAAAAGTTCTGTTTATAAATATACTTCGAGTGTCTTGGAAAGTTATATCAAAGCTGGTTTAATTACAGAAATTGTTTCAATTGGCTGTGAAACCAATTGGAGAATTTTAGAACAGAATATGCCTTAAAATAATTTTCCGGCTTATAGTGCCAGCAGAACAGCAACTTTATTGAACGCCGGATCTAAAGCGGTAAGAGATTTAAATGCTAAATGTAAGCATAAATATTAAAATTGCCTATCATATTTTTGGTGCTTCTAATTTAAAATGGTGGTTAAGAGAACATACCTCCTCTGGTGCTCATCTGTGACGAGTACCTACTTAAATTAGCCTATAAAAACATAGCGTTTGCAACGCAGCTAAAAAAACTTGTCTTCAATAAATAAAAAGGCAAAACCCATAATATAGATTTTCAGCTAAATTATGGGTTTTAAAATTCAAAAAAATTATATGTAATTAAATTTTCTGTTTTTTAAAATAGTGTTACTGCTAATTGAACTCTGGCAATTTTTAATGACGGGTTCCAAAGTGTTGTTGCAGATACAGGAATACTTAAATCTAAAAGTTTCAATGTTTTTGAAGCTGTTAAACCAACATTTACCAAATCAAAGTTTTGTTCACCATCTCCATACAAGTGAGTATCTCCGTTCAATGAGAATCCTGCACCAACAAAAGCATCAAAATTAACTTTTGAATCTTTAACTAAAGGATATGATACTTGAAAATAGGTGGAATAGCGTTGTTCCACATCGCCATTTTTTAATTGAGAATCTCCACTTCCGTATAATAAAACATCCGCTTCTAAAGTTAAAGGAAATTCTTTGCCAAAATTATATGATGATCTAAAATCGAGCAAGTGACCAGTACTTTCTTTGTCATAATCCCAAACATCAGGACTTTCAACGCCTCTTGTGTTAAATAAATCCCACAATCCAACAGAAAAACCATTAGAAGCATACTGCACGTAGTAATTTATTTCTTTATAATGCGTACCGTCACTTTCATTTGAAAAAGACATTCCTCCCCAAAAACCAGTAGTAAAACTTCCTGATTCATTTAATTTAATTGAAGTAAGAACCATAATCACCGGTTTATCTGTAATTACTATACCTCTCCATAAGTGATTTGATTGTAAATTCACACTAAAATCAACAGGTCCATCTTTCAATTCAGTTTCTTGAGCCACACCCATTTGAACAGATAGAACAGCCATTAATAGTATTAATATTATTTTTTTCATTATTATATTTTTAAATTTAATTATTTAACTTTTTAGACTAAGGCAACATATAACAGCGCCGCAATTACACATCCAATAATTGGTCCTACAACAGGAATCCAGGCATATCCCCAGTCATTACTACCTTTTACAGGTAAAATGGCGTGCATAATTCTTGGTCCTAAATCACGTGCAGGATTAATTGCATAACCAGTTGTTCCACCTAAAGACAAACCAATTGCCCAAACAAGAAACGCCACAGGCAAAGCTCCCATAGATCCCAAACCTATTAGTGCACCAGAGTCGGCTGCAATTTCGATGCTGGGACCTGCGATATAAAATATTACAAATATTAACACAAAAGTTCCTATAATTTCGCTGAGCATATTTGAAAACGAATTTCTGATAGCTGGCCCTGTACAAAAACAAGCTAATTTGCCACCTTCATCATCAGTTGACTTAAAGTGATCCTTGTAGGAAACCCACACTAAAAACGCTCCTAACATAGCGCCAATCATTTCTCCCGCGATGTATTCAGGCACTAAAGCCCATGATAATTTACCTGCTGTTGCAAGTGCAATAGTTACTGCCGGATTTAAATGAGCACCACTATATGGTCCTGCAACAATAACGCCTACAAACACACCCAAGGCCCAACCTGTAGTAATTACAATCCAACCTGAATTATTTCCTTTTGTTCCCTTTAATACAACATTGGCTACGACTCCGTTACCTAATAAGATAAGCAACATTGTGCCTAATATTTCCGCTACTAGAATTGACATAATTTTATATTTTTATAATTATTAATTGATTATTTATTCTTCAATCCAGTTTTGCGCACATTTTACGGCTTTGTGCCAGTAATGCAACATATCATCAACTTTGGCTTTCTCCATTTTTGGATAGAATTCTCTATCTACTATCCATTGAGATTGAATATCATCAACACTATCCCAATACCCCACAGCCAAACCAGCTAAATAAGCAGCTCCTAAAGCAGTAGTTTCCAATGTTTTTGGACGAATAATTTTAAATCCAAATAAATCCGATTGAATTTGCATTAACAAATTACTTGCTGCCGCTCCCCCATCAACTCTTAATTCAATACTTTTTTCACCTGCATCAGCTTCCATCGCTTTTACTATATCATAAACTTGAAAAGCAATACCTTCTAATGTGGCACGTGCGATATGTAAATCTGTAGTCCCACGTGTAATCCCCATAATCACCCCACGTGCATATTGATCCCAATAAGGAGCTCCTAAACCAGTAAGTGCAGGTACAAAATACACACCTCCATTATCCTCTACAGCTTCAGCCATCGTATTAATTCCTGGTGCAGTTTTAATCATTCTTGCTCCATCGCGCATCCACTGAACTGCTGCACCACCAACAAATACACTACCTTCTAATGCATATGTGGTTTTTCCATTAATTCTCCAACCAATTGTGGTAAGTAAATTATTATTTGAATAAACTGCTTTTTCCCCAGTATTCATCAATAAGAAACAACCTGTTCCATAAGTGTTTTTTACCATCCCTGGCTTGGTACACATTTGTCCAAATAAAGCAGCTTGTTGGTCACCAGCAATTCCAGCAATTGGAATTTTAGTTGAAAACAGCGTAGTTGCTGTTGTTCCATATATCTCACTACTATCTTTTACTTCTGGTAAAATTGCTCTAGGTATATTAAATAATGCCAATAATTCTTCATCCCATTCTAAAGAGTGAATATTTAATAACATTGTTCTACTTGCATTAGAAACATCTGTAATAAACATTTTACCTCTGGTCAATTTCCAAACCAACCAAGTATCAACAGTACCAAAACATAATTTACCAGCTTCGGCCTTTTCCCTTGCTCCTTCAACATTATCAAGGATCCATTTTAATTTAGTTGCAGAAAAATAAGCATCTAAAACCAAGCCTGTTTTCTTTTTAATCATATCAATATGACCAGCAGCTTTTAGCTCATCACAATATTTTGCAGTTCTTCTATCTTGCCAAACAATAGCATTGTAAATAGGTTCGCTTGTTTCGCGATCCCAAACAATGGTAGTTTCTCTTTGATTTGTAATACCAATAGCTGCAATTCCCTCACCAGAAATACCTTCTTGCGCAACAACTTCAGCCGCTACAGAAATTTGTGATGACCAAATTTCATTTGGACAATGCTCTACCCATCCTGGTTTTGGAAAAATTTGCTCAAATGGCTTTTGAGATGTTCTGACAATTTCTCCATTGTGGTTAAATAAAATCGCTCTGGAAGATGTAGTGCCTTGATCTAAGGCTAAAATTAACTTGCTCTTCATAATAGTATATTTGGTTTTAAATGATTAATGATTCTGTTTATCAATTGATTATAAAATATAATTTGAGGTTACTTGTGCATATTCTTTAACTTGGTCAATTTGCCAAGCTTGATCTTCTCCCAATTCAGCAGCCATAATTTCAGCTACTTTAGCCGCCATTTTAATACTTTCCCTGGCATCTAAAAGCTGACAACGTGTTCTACGCGCCAAAAAATCTTCAACATTACGAGCCATTTCAAACCTTACAGCCCAAACTACTTGCGCATTGATAATTTTTAAGGAAGTACTAATAAAATCGCTCATTCCGTCTTCTTTGGACAATTTCAAAAGATCATTTTCATCAGAACCATAGAAGTATAAAGGATTTTCATAATTAACATTTTCTTTATACCCATGAATTTTTAAATGTTTGGTCTTAGTTTGAATGTGCTCCCAGCCTTTCTTTTGCTCAGTTTTGTCAACTAAATCTTCTCCCATTTTTCTAAAAGTGGTCCATTTACCACCCACAATCGTAAGCAATCCTGATTTAGACTCAAATATTTTATGGCTTCTGGAAATTTCTTTCGTTTTATTTCCATTATCTTTCGAATACGCTAAAGGTCGCAACCCTGCAAAAACACTTAACACATCGCTTCTTTTAGGTGCTTTGGTTAAATAGCGCGCTGCAGTTGCCAAAATAAAATCAATTTCTTTTTTTAATGCTATCGGCTCTAAAGATTCCTTTTCAATTGGCGTATCTGTTGTCCCAACAACAACCCTTCCGTGCCAAGGCACTAAAAACAAAACTCGGCCATCATCTGTTTTAGGAATCATAATAGCATCATTATCAGGCAAAAACGACTTATCCAATACCAAGTGAACACCTTGACTAGGGGAAATTGTTTTTTCTGCATTTGGAGAATCCATTTTTAAAACGTCATCTGCAAAAACACCTGTAGCATTTACCACCTGCTTTCCTTTTATTTCGTAATCTTCTTTTCCTTCTTCATCATAAAACTTGACTCCGGTAACATTACCATCCTTATCTTTTAACAAACCTGTTACTGTACAATAATTGACCACAATTGCACCCAATTCAGAAGCACTTTGCAATACGTTAATTGCCAATCTAGTATCATCAAACTGGCCATCATAATAAACAACACCTGCTGAAATTTTATCAGGATTTATGGTGGAAATACGGCTGATTGTTTTAGCTTTTGAAATGCGCTTAGACCTTCCTAAACTAAATTTTCCGGCTAGCAAATCATATAAAGTTAAACCTATTGTATATTGAAGCTCATCAAACAATCCGTGTGTTGGTATGATAAAAGACTGACTTTTAACCAAATGTGGCGCATTCTGAGTAAGCAATCCGCGTTCTACAACAGCCTCCCTAACCAAACCAACATCGCCTTGCGCCAAATAACGCACGCCACCGTGAACCAACTTGGTGCTTTTGCTGGAAGTTGACTTTGTAAAATCTGATTTTTCAAGTAAAACTACCGAATAACCTCTTGCCGATGCTTCAAGCGCAATTCCAATTCCTGTAGCGCCACCTCCTATTATTATGAAATCATATTCTTTAGTATTCTTACTAATTTTATCAATCATTTCATTTCTCTTCATGATCCGTATTTTAAAGTTTTTAATATATAATATAGTAATTATTAGGTAAACATATAACAAAAAGAAACACTTCGGAAGTTTTTTTATATTTTTTTTCAATATAAATGACTTATATCATAAAATATAGATAAAAATGTTTCTTTTTGTTTGTTTTTTAACTTTCTTTAAAAAAAAATTAGACATCAATAAATGAATTGCTGATAAAGAACTACAAAACAAACAACTAACAAATTATCGTTAAGCACATCTGTAAAATCAGTATCTCAAAAACTTCAATTTATTGTACCTAAAATCATATCTTTGTTCTTTAAAAAAACACGAAAATGCTACTAAACATTATCGATCGACATAAACTCATCCTAAACAAATTAGAGCTAAATGGCTACGTAAACGTAAATGAATTAAGTTTAGAATTTGGAGTTTCAGTGGTAACCATACGAAAGGATTTAAAATTGCTGGAAGAAAGAAAGCTTTTATTTCGGTCGCATGGAAGGGCCATTCCTGCCGACCCATATATTACAGAGCACCACGTAAATATTAAAGAAAAAATTCACGCCGAAGAAAAAATTCGCATTGCCATAGAAGCGGCATCCAACTTAGAGTCTAATGACAGCATTATTCTTGCATCCGGCACCTCCGTTATTGAATTTGCTAAACACATTAAACAAATAGAAGGCCTCACTGTTTTAACAGCTTCCCTTGACACTGCGCTTATATTATCCGAAAATCCGAATATTGATGTCATTCAATTAGGAGGCACTGTAAGAAGAAGTTCCTCCTCTGTAGTTGGTCCAATTGGTGAAAAAATGCTTGCCGAATTAACTTTTACCAAATTATTTTTGGGCGTAGACGGCATTGACCTTGAATATGGACTTACAACCACCAATATTATGGAAGCCTCTTTAAATAAACAAATGATTAATGCGGCCCAAAAAATAATTGTTTTAGCTGATTCCTCTAAATTTGGAAGAAAAGGATTTGGAAGGATTTGCGGTATTGAGGATGTTGATCAAATTATTACCGACAGCGGTATTGATGCAAATACAAAAAACAAACTTATTGAACTTGGAATTGACGTGACAATTGTTTAAAATTAATTTTAGAAACACATCTTACTGTCAGTAAAATTCGCATAACATTTTATCCTCAACAATTTAAAATTTTTATAATGAAAAAAATAACCAGCATCATCGCACTTATAACAATCACCTTTTCAGTGATGGCACAAAACACAAACGGGCTTAAACTTGGAGACAAAGTTTCCGAATTTTCAGGAACAGATGATACGGGCGCCAATTGGAAATCGAGCACCGTGAAATCCGATTTCCTGGTGGTTTATTTTTATCCGGCAGCAATGACAGGAGGCTGCACTGCGCAAGCCTGCACATATCGCGATGACAAAGCAACTTTTGATAAATTAGGCGCTACCATTATTGGAATCAGCGGCGACGAGGTGAAAAATTTAAAATATTTTAAAGAAACTTCCCAGTTAAATTTCTCCTTAATTTCAGATACTGAAGGCATTATTTCTAAAATATTTGGTGTACCAACAAAAGAAGGTGGTTCTATTACCCGTGAAATTGCCGGTGAAAATTTTTTATTAGTGCGAGGAATTACGGCATCAAGGTGGACTTTCGTCCTAGACAAAAACAAGAAAATTATATACAAAAATGCAGAAGTAAATGCCACAGATGACAGCAAAAAAGTTTTGGAAGTGATTAAAAATTATAAAGGTTAACGTTTAGATTAATTTTGACCGCAAGACAAAAAAGTTGAAAAATTTTTATAATAATTAATCAAAATCCCGCATTGCGAAATCATTCCACAATTGTGGGATTTCTTTCTAAATCCAATATTTTCCGCAACCAAATCATCAGCACAACAGCCAGCAATCCCAATCCGCCCATTAAAAACCAATTGGTTGTAAACCCAAATTGGTCAATAACTTCCATTCCGGTTTTAGCGCTAAAAATATGCGCGCAAGAAAACGCCATTGAATACAACGCCAAATACCTGCCTTCATTTCCGGAAGGCGCTCTGTTCATCGCAAAATTATTGGTAAAAGGAAATGCCAACATTTCGCCAACAGTAATTAACAACATACCTACAATTAAAATTCCGCTCCAATCTGTAAAATTTAAAACCACATAACTCATAGATAATAAGCCCAAACTCCAAGTAATAATTTTCATTCGATCCAATAGTTTTTTTTCTATATAATGAATCAAAGGCATTTCAAACAAAAAAATTAAAAATCCGTTGACAGACATCAGCAAACCAATCTGAACTTCCGACATCGCGTGAATTTCTCGATAAAACAAAGGCATTGTGGTAAATAATTGCAAAAACACAAAGCCCATTAAAAATATAATCAATAAAAACAGCCAATAAGGCTTGTCTTTATAAACTGAAGTTATTTTGTTTTCCTTTTCAACAAGGATAACAGATTTATCAACATTGATCTTTTTTTCTTTTAGCACAATTCGCATTACCACAATAGCCGCTATACACGTAAGTCCGTCAACCCAAAAAAGTCCTGAATAACTAATGGCGGCAATAATAATTCCACCCAAAAAAGGACCGAAAGAAAAGCCCAAATTAATAGCCAAACGAATTAAGGTTAAAGATCTTGTTTGGTTTTCTGGTTTGCTATAGGCTTTTAAAGAAACAAACATTGCTGGCCGAAACGCATCGGCAAAAGTCATTGTGATAAAAATACCAATGGCAAAACCTATAAATGTATGCACAAATTGCAAGGCAATAAACGAAAATCCGGTAATTAATAAGCTGAAAAACATTACTTTATAAAAACCGATTTTATCAGTAAGTTTTCCTCCCAAATAAGAACCCAGCAAAGAACCCAAGCCAAAACACGTCATAATCCAGCCAACTTCCGACAAGCTTAAGTGCATATCTTCCGTTAAATACAAAGATAGAAAAGGCAAAACCATCGTTCCTGCCCTATTGATGAAGGTAATCAACGCCAGCCACCATACCTCTTTCGAAAGTCCGCTAAATGAATCCCGGTAACTGTTTAATGTTTTTTTTATCATCATATAAAACTAAAAAACCCGACTAAAGTCGGATTCAACCCATGAAAATTACCAATTTTCCATGATGCGCTTGCTATTTTTTTCAAAATTACAAAAATTTGTGTCAATGCTAATTTTTAATTTCTATTTAATATTCTGTATTTTTGAAAAAATATTTTTAAAATGAAACGAGCCTTACAAATTTTGATACACACAGGAATGATTATTGGCGAACAGGAATTATTACAGCTAAAAAATAAAATTTAAACAGATGAAATATTCCCTAAGTATCCTTGTCTGTTTTCTGTTTTTTGGCTGCGCGAAAAAAAACCCATCTTATGAAAATGAGATCAAGCTTTTTCAATATGATTTAAACGTAGAATTTTCTGATGCCACAAAATCTCCTTTAACGGCAGAAGACCTGAAAACTTTTAAAGCATTGGATTTTTTTGATATCGATGAAAGTTACAACATTGAAGCCAATTTTGAATTGACACCAAACACACCCATCTTTGAGATGCCAACAACCACTGACCGTTTGCCTTTATACAGAAAATACGGTATGGCTCATTTTACCTTAAATGGAGAAAAAATAGCGTTAAGCATTTATCAGAATCAGCAATTAATGACCGATTTTACCTATAAAAATTATTTGTTTTTGCCATTTAATGACACCACAAACGGAACCTTAACGTATGGAGGCGGACGATTTATAGATTTAGAAATTCCTAAGGAAGGCAGTAAAACAATTCGAATTGATTTTAACAAAGCTTATAATCCTTTATGCGCTTACAATCACACATTTTCTTGCCCAATTCCACCCAAAGAAAATAATTTACCTATTGCTATTTCTGCCGGAGTAAAGGCTTTTAAACAAAATCATTAAAAAAAGCCTGCCTAGTTTTACCTGGCAGGCTTGAAATTTTACATAACAAATATCAATGCTGATTTAAACGAAAATCGGGATAAGCGTCCATTCCATGTTCATGGATATCCAAACCATCTTGTTCTTCTTCCTCCGACACTCTTATTCCAAGAGTTTTCTTTAAAATAATTAATATGGTAAATGCGGAAGTCACACAAAATGCACCAATTGAAACAACGCCTATTATTTGATGGCTAAATTGTTCCCAACCTGCCAAATCACCAAAAATACCAACCGCCAACGTACCCCAAACTCCGCATATCAAATGAACTGCAATTGCACCCACAGGATCATCCAGTTTTAATCTATCAATAAACCCAACACCTAAAACAATTAGGATTCCTGCAATACTTCCAATAACAATAGCATCGGTAACACTCATCACATCAGCTCCTGCCGTAATCCCAACCAAACCTCCAAGAACACCATTTAAAAACATGGATAAATCATATTGTTTGTATCTAAATAAAGAAACTAATAAAGCAGCCAACCCGCCAGATGCCGCAGCCAAACAGGTAGTCACCAAAACCAAAGAAGTTTTACCGGGGTCAGCCGAAAGTACCGAACCACCATTAAATCCAAACCAACCTAACCATAAAATAAATACACCAGTTGTTGCTAAAGGAATATTATGGCCGGGAATTGCACCAATTGAACCATCCTTTTTAAATTTTCCTATTCTGGCGCCTAAGAGCCAAACAGCCACCAATGCAGCCCAACCACCAACAGAGTGCACCAACGTTGAGCCGGCAAAATCATAAAACCCAAGTTCATCTAACCAACCTGTTCCCCATTTCCAAGAACCGGCAATTGGGTAAATGATACCAACATAAATGATGGTAAAAATCATAAAAGAGCCTAGTTTTACGCGCTCTGCAACGGCTCCAGAAACTATTGTGGCGGCAGTTGCGGCAAACATCCCCTGAAACAGAAAATCGGTCCAATAAGTGTAGTTCCCATTTGCGTATTCAGCTGTTAAACCGTTTTCTGGCATTGTCAAGCCAAATAAATTGAAAAAATGATCTGGCAAAACACCATATATAAATGAGCCCGGATACATTAAATTAAACCCAACCAATGCATATAACACCAAACCAATTGACAGAATAAATACATTTTTAAACAAAATATTGATGGTATTTTTTTGCCTTGTTAATCCAATTTCTAACAATGAAAAGCCTAAATGCATTAAAAAGACCAATGCAGTACAAATCATTATCCATACATTGTTTATCGTAAATAAGGTATTATCCATAGTATATTCGTTAGTAGTTATGTTTTATTTTAAAGACTCGTAGCCCGTTTCTTTTGTTCTTATTCTATAAGCTTCTTCTATATCTGAAACAAATATTTTACCGTCTCCAACAATTCCCGTAAAAGCAGTTTTTAAAATTGCATCAACTGTTCTGTCTAAAAATGGATCTGAAACCACTATTGATAAAAACCTACGTTGAATATCTGAAGTGTTATAACTAACACCTCTATATACATGTCCTTCCTTTTCATTTCCTACACCAGTTACATCCCAATAACTAAAAAAGTTGACATCAATTTGATGCAAGGCATCTTTGACATCATCAAATTTTGATTTTCTAATAATTGCTTCAATTTTTTTCATAATAAAATGATTTTGCGTTTGATTTATGGCCAAAAATATATATTATATTTTACACCTCCTAATTTTTTATGGGGTGAAAGTTTCATAAAATACTTTTTTACAAGTTTAACCCTATTTTTTATATAGTAAAAATATTATTATTTAAATTAATAAAAAAAAGCCTGCCCAGTTTTTGTACACTCTGGACAGGCAAAACCTAATATAATAATTAACCAAAACTATTCTTTACTATAGAGAAAATCCAAATGTTAAAAAGATATTCTCTGAATCTGGATTTAAAGTTATCGCAGCATTAACCGGAAGACTAAATGATTCTGAAAACTTTATTTCCTTTGATGTACCTACCGTTACATTAATCAAACCAGAACCATCAGTAAAATAATAACCATTATCATCTCCAAACACACCACCTACAGCAAAACTAAGAGGCGTTCCTCCTATTTCAGTTTCGTAACTAGCTTCAACATAGGTAGAATATGCATTGTCTCCATTTTCATCTTTAATGGCACCTCCAAAATTAGTTGCAACAAACATGCCTATTGGACCAGAATATGAAAGCATCGCCTCAAAAACGTGACCTTCATTATATGGAAAATAACCACCCGTTCCTTCCCCTGGAAAGAAATAATCTGTTACAGTTACTGCAAAGGCATCACTTAAAGCATAAGACATATAAAAATCAGCCTCATTACCTTCACCTAAACCACCTAAATTATAAGCACCCCAAGCCCCAAGCGAAAATGCACCTGATGAAAATTCAGCCCAAGGTTGTGCACTTGCACTATTACCACCTAATTGTATACCCCTCCAGATATAGCGAGATTGAACATCTAAACCTAAATCTAACTTCGATTTTGATTTTTCTTCTTCCTGTGCGTTCATGATACTAATTGAGAGCACCGCTATTAATAATAAAACTGTTCCTTTAATTGTTTTCATTTTTTTGAATTTATGGGTTAATTTATAGTTATAATAATTTTATAGCAATTAATGTTGTTAGTTGTAAACATTTGTTTTATGCTCATGAATATCTAAGCCATCAACTTCTTCTTCTTTGGAAACTCGTAATCCGATGGTCTTTTTCAGAATAAACAGTACAACAAACGAAGCTCCTATTGCCCAAGCTGCTACCGAAATGACGCCTATTGCCTGTACGCCCAATTTATGAAATCCACCTCCATATAATAGTCCGCCGTCTGTAGCAAATACCCCAACCAATAATGTACCTAATGCTCCTGTTACTCCATGAACAGATACTGCCCCAACCGGATCATCAATTTTAAGTTTTTTATCAACAAATTCAATTGAAAACACAACAACTACACCAGCAATTAGACCTATCATAAAAGCGCCGAACGGACTTACTGCTGCACAACCTGCGGTGACAGCCACCAAACCAGCCAGAACACCATTTAGCGTCATAGAAATATCAGGTCTTCCGTAAATAATCCAAGTAATAAACATAGCACTTAAAGCACCAGCTGCTGCTGCAAGATTTGTAGTAATTATGATTCCGGCAACAACATTTGCATTATCTCCTGAGATTGCCAACTGCGAACCAGCATTAAACCCAAACCATCCAAACCATAATATAAATATTCCCAAAGACCCAATGAGTAAATTATGCCCAGGAATAGCGTTTGACTTACCGTCGGTGTATTTTCCTAATCTTGGACCTACCATAAATGCTGCTACCAATGAAGCCCATCCACCAACTGAATGTACTACTGTTGAACCAGCAAAGTCTGTAAAACCAAGTTTAGCCAGCCAGCCTCCACTTTGCCATACCCAGTGACCTGAAATAGGGTATATAATCAAAGTCATTAAAAGAGAAAATATCAAATATGTTGTAAATTTTGTTCTTTCAGCAATAGCTCCCGATACTATTGTTGCTGCTGTTGCAGCAAATACTGTTTGAAAAAACAAACTATGCATTTCTGCGGGATTGTCAAAAAACCATGATGGCCTGCCTATAAACGATCCAAAAACACCCTCTGAGTCGCCATACATAAACGTATAACCAATTGCCCAAAAAGCAATACTTCCAATGCAGAAGTCCATCAAATTTTTCATTATAATATTACCTGTGTTTTTTGATCTGGTAAATCCAGTTTCAACAAGCGTAAAACCTGCTTGCATGAAAAAAACCAAAATCCCAGCAATCAAGATCCACATTAAGTCTAATACAGTATTCGTATCCATAATATATATTTATTTTAGTTAATTGATTTTATTTTAGAGCGTCGGACCCACTTTCTTTTGTTCTTATTCTATAAACCTCTTCTACATTCGAAACAAATACTTTACCGTCCCCAACAGTTCCAGTAAAAGCTGTTTTTAAAATTGCATCGACTGTTCTTTCCAAAAATGGATCAGAAACTACAATGGATAAAAACCTTCGCTGAATATCGGAAGTGCTATAACTAACGCCTCGATATACGTGCCCTTCTTTTTCATTTCCAACTCCCGTCACATCCCAGTAGCTAAAAAAATTGACTTCAATTTGATGCAGGGCTTCCTTTACTTCATCAAATTTTGATTTTCTGATAATTGCTTCAATTTTCTTCATAATAAAGTGATTTTTTTGATTGATTTCGAGGCAAAAATATATATATAAATTTATACCCCCAAATTTTATAGGGGTGGTACCGTTATTTTTATGAATATTTATATTTATACCCTATTTTTTTATGGGCTATTTAATATTATTTATTATTTAATGAGAATTATACCCCTATTTTTTAGGGGTTGGAGTTTTTAAAATAGAAGTAACTGGTTTTTTACCCCTAAAATTTTAGGGTGTATGCACAAATTATCATATTAAAAAGTAAAAAAGAGGTGTTTTGAAAGAAATAAGCAAGAAGAAGCGCAAAATAAAGCGGTTAAAAAAAGAGCATAAAAAAACAGCTAAAACTTAAAGAAGTATTTAGCTGTTTTTCTAAATCTTTAATTTTCATCCAGCAAGTGCAGGATCAATTGAAAATAACTTTTTTCGCATCAATCCAATTCCATTTGCCGGTTACGGTGCCTTTTTGCAAGGTTACAATTCCAGGATTTGCACGTATAATTGTTTTTAAAGTGGTTTCATCACAAAACAACATGTCAAAATTTAAATCAAATTCATCTTTGATGTCTAAAAAATCCTCTTCCAACGAAGCGGTCATTAAATAAACTTTATAACCATTTTTGCTGGCTGTATCAGTCACTTCCTTTATGTTAGCAAAGCCTTGTCTGTCGCTTTTATCAATATTATAAGCCACAATAAGCATTGCTTTATCTGTTGCCAAAACCTCATCGGTTACATTGTTGCCTTCCATATTCTCCAGATAAAAATCGTGAATCGGCGGCAATTCAGACCCTGTCTGTTTCATTCCTTCGGGAATATTTTTGCCGATGGCATATGGCCTAAAATCAATGATTGGCAAATGAACCAACACATGATATGTGATATAAAGAAATACACCAAAAAATAAAAAGGTGGTCCATTTTGCAAAAGAAATGCTTAACAACGGACGTATATATTTTGTTCCGAAAAGCAACATCAAAATAAAAACCAGCAATACTACATTTTTATAAAATGTTTCCCACGGTGATAACTTCACTGCATCCCCAAAACAACCGCAATCGAGCACTTTGTCATAAAAAGCTGAATACCAAGTTAAAAATAGGAATATGAGTATCATTACCAACAAACTCCACAAGGTGAATTTTGGCAAATAACCCAACAATAACATAACGCCCAGCATTAATTCAGCCAATATTAAAAGAATGGAAAATGGCAACGCATAAGGAATCAAAAATTCGAGATTTAGCACATCGGCACTAAAATATTCCTGAAATTTGTAGGAAGATCCTAAAGGATCTACCAATTTCACAAAGCCTGAAAAAATAAAGGTAAAGGATACAATGATTCTACAAATAAAGATTAAAATTTTCATATTAGTCAGATTCTTTTAGGTGAATTAAAGCAAAAACAGCATAATTGATCATATCTTGGTAATTGGCATCAATACCTTCAGAAACAATGGTTTTGCCTTTGTTATCCTCAATTTGCTTCACACGTAACAATTTTTGGAGAATTAAATCGGTCAAGGAACTTACGCGCATATCGCGCCAAGCTTCCCCATAATCGTGATTTTTGTCTTCCATCAAACTTTTGGTGATGGCCACATGCTTATCGTACAAATTTATGGCTTCTTCGGCAGACAAATCGGGTTGTTCCACTACGCCTTTTTCTAATTGAATTAATGCCATAACAGAGTAATTTACAATCCCAATAAACTCGGAAACTTCTCCTTCTTCAACTTTTCTTGTTATATTTTCCTGCAATTGGCGAATGCGCTGCGCCTTGATAAAAATTTGATCGGTTAACGACGGCAATCGCAATATGCGCCAGGCACATCCATAATCTTTCAACTTATTTATAAATAATGAACGGCATTTTTCAATAACCGCATCATATTGTTTTGATGTTTGTTGCATATACCTTTAATTATTTCCGTAAATTTCGAACAAATTTAAGGAATTAAAAAATCATATTTAAAGAATGAAGAAAGTTGCTGTTTTTTGTGGTTCAAGTATCGGATTTAATGAAATCTACAGAAATGAAGCCATCAAATTAGGAAATCATTTTATAGAAAAAAATATAGGCCTTGTTTATGGCGGCGGAAAAATTGGGATGATGGGGATTTTGGCTGATACTATGATTGAAAAAAACGGAGAGGTAATAGGTGTTATCCCAGGATTGTTGCGCCATGAAGAAGTTGCCCATACCAATATTACCGAAATGATTGTCACTAAAACAATGAGCAAACGCAAAGTAAAAATCAGCAAATTGGTTGATGGTTATATCGCTTTGCCTGGCGGATTTGGAACTTTAGACGAGATTTTTGAAGCCTTAACTTTGGGGCAACTTGGCATTGAAACCAAACCTGTGGGGATTTTAAACACCAACGGATTTTTCAATCATTTAATTTTACAGCTCGATGTGATGGTCACGGAAGGGTACCTGAAACAATCGAACAAAGAAATGCTGATTATAAGTGATTCCGTTACCGATTTAATTGCCCAAATGTTTAATTACAAAGCACCTGAAATGACCAAAATAATTAATAAAGTCGTAAAATAATGGGAAGCATTAATTGCAACGGAACATTAATTGACTTGTCGGCGCCAAAAATAATGGGGATTTTAAATTGCACGCCCGATTCTTTTTTTGATGGCGGAAAATACAAAAATACAACTGCAATTGTGAATCAGGTTGAAAAAATGCTGTGTGAAGGCGCGACTTTTATTGATGTTGGCGCCTATTCTTCAAGGCCAGGCGCAAAACATATATCAGAAGAAGAAGAACTGAACAGAATTTTGCCGGTTATTAAACTATTAATCAGTGAATTTCCGTCCGTTTTAATTTCTGTAGACACATTCAGAAGCCAAGTTGCTTCAAAATGTATTCACAACGGCGCGTGTATTGTCAACGATATTGCCGCTGGTGAAATGGATGCAACTATGTTTTCAACTGTCGCTAAACTTCAGGTTCCATATATTATGATGCATATGCAAGGCACACCACAAAATATGCAACAAAACCCAACTTACACCAATGTTGTCAGCGAATTGATTTACTATTTTTCAAAAAAAATTGCCGAATTGCACAAACTTGGCCTAAACGATATTATCACCGATGTGGGGTTTGGTTTTGGCAAAACCACAGAACACAATTATCAGTTATTAAAACATTTAGAACTATTTAAAAAACTGGAAACACCATTACTGGCTGGTTTGTCAAGAAAAGGTATGCTCTACAAGCCTTTGGGAATCACTTCGGAATCTGCACTTAACGCAACAACGGCGGCAAATACCGTAGCGTTGTTAAATGGTGCGTCTATATTGCGAGTTCACGACGTGAAAGAAGCTGTTGAAACTGTCAAAATTGTTGCACTGTTAAACAATAAATCATGAAAAAATTAACAATTATTCTCTTTTCTTTTTTAATGCTTGGTTGTGCAAAAAAAGAACTCAAAATACCCACTTTAGCTGAAAAAGGAATTCGGGAAGTCCAAAACAACTCACAAGTTTGGCTTTTTTTTTAAGTCAAAAATAACGA
>CAMDPE010000006.1 GCA_945903795.1 Lutibacter flavus
GAAAATTTCTTTATATTTTTCTTCTATATTTTTAATCTCAATGTCGTTTAATTCTGCAAATTCTTTTGACCGTGCCCTCAATGATAAAACACCGCTATTTTGTTCTAAAAAACGAAGTAGGGTAGCCACTAATTTATCCGGCATTTCAAAATTATTGTCCAAATAACGCTTAAAGATATCATAGCGCTGAAGGTATTTCACCTCTTCAGGGATGACTCTTAAAATGGTGTCTTCCACACATTCGTACATGAACTCAGCTTGTTTTGTGGCATCAAAGTAACGATAAAAATCAATGGTTTTGTTAAGAACTTCCACATTGTGGTCTTCGGTTTCCTTCCATTCAATAAAATCCAGCAATGGAAGTGAGTAGCTTTCCAAAACTTCCCTGTAGGTTTCAATTTTATCCAGAATTGAAGCAGAAACCGGGAAAATAACGCCCTGCTGCGTAAATCCTTTTTTTGCCAAAATATGATGAATGATATAACGATGCAATCGGCCATTTCCATCAACAAAGGGGTGGATAAACACAAATCCGAAAGCTATAACGGCTGCCGCTAAAACAGCATCATAGCTTTCATCCTGCAACAAATTGTTGGTGGCTATTAAACCATCCATCAATTGCTCAACATCTTGTCCTTTTGAAGAAATATGGTCAGGGATGGGTTCGCCGGTAATTCTGTCATGCTCCCCTACAAATCCGCCTTTTTTTCGAAATCCCATTTCCAGAAAACGGGTATTTTCAATTACAACCTGTTGCAGGCGGATCAGTTCGCTCTTGCTTAATGGTTTTTGGCCCGCCTGGCCAATGGCTTTTGCCCAACGCATTGCCCTGTTATTTCCTGGATTTTCACCCTCAATGGTAAATGATGCTTTGGAATCCTTCAAAATCAAAAAGGAAGAAGCTCTTTGTAAGATGTCTTTGTGGATGGTATTTAAGAAACTATTTTTTTTATCGGATAAATTGGATTCAAGATACGCTTCCAGTTTTTCCGTTTTAGTGATAAGCGGACAAAAATCTCTAGTTCCCGGCAGGTTGTTTATAATGCGATGGCGCGTTGAGCGTATACCTTTAACGGCAAACTGTAAGTTTTCATCAAGCAGCGGAACAAAGTTTTTAATGGTTAAACCTTCAATGTTGAGCTGTTTTTGCATCAGCCATTCATATAAAAACCAGATTTTACGGCTATATTGTCCTGTAGGCTCTAGTTGAAGTATTTTGACAATCTCTATTTCCGGCAGCTTTTCAGCAAATTTTTTAAAGAATAACAGGTTGACGCCTTCATATTTTAATGCAAAAACAAGGTGCTTATACAAGGTGTCTTCAAATGTGTTTTTTGATGAAAACACTTTCCATTTCGTTGTAGTATAACTCCGCCTTTTTTTACTTATAAGCGCCAATTGTTCAGGAAAAGGCATTTCTAATTTTAAGCCTTCAATAAGTGCTCCGTATCCTGCAATTGTGCCTTCTTCCGGCGTTTGCACTCCGTGAAAAATAGTTATTTTAAGTGAAAAATGTGTATTGTCCATAAATCTTGGTGAAAAATAGTTTTTCAAATATAGTGGAAAAATAGGTTATTGTTTGTAATTATAGGTTTTATTTTAATGTTTTACGGAAAAATGGGTTTTTATATTTGTTGAATTGGGTTTTTATATGGCTTTTCAGGTTTATTTTGGTCAGAATTTGGAAAAACGGGTTTTTCACTATATTTAGCTCTTCATCTTATTTTATCTGGGAACCATATACATTATTAAATAGCCGATTCGGTAAAAAGTGATTATTTCGGTCATAAATAATCATTTCGATAAAAAGTGATCATTTCGGTCATAAACAGTCATTCCGGTAATAAAGAGTGATTCCGGTAAAAAGTGATTATTTCGGTCAAAAATAGTCATTTCAGTCAAAACCAGTCATTTCGGTAAAAAGTGGTTATTTCGGTCAAAAACAATCATTCCGGTAAGTAGTGATCATTTCGATCATAAACAGTCATTTCGGTAAAAAATGTTCATTCCGGTCATAAACGGTCATTTCAGTCATAAATAGTTATAACGGTATAAATGACACTTTTCGGCATAAATGACCTTTTTCGGCACGGATGGACACTCGTTTTTTTATTCTTTGAAAAATCTACGGTGATTTGCTGAGAATTTAAAACTTATTCAATTATGGCTAGACAAACTGGTATTATTAAATTAAAGGGAACTATCGGGGATATTTCCTTTTAAAAACTTCGGATGGACACCTTGCACGCGAAAAAGGCGGCATTGACAAATCCAGAATGAAAAATGATCCTGCGTTTCAAAGAACGCGTGAAAACGGATCAGAATTCGGCAGAGCCGGAAAAGGCGGAAAACTTGTGCGAAGTGCCATGAGGATTCTTTTGCTCAATTCAAAAGACAAAAGAGTGGTGAGCAGACTGACCACCGATCTTTTGAAGGTGGTGAAAACTGACCTTGTCAATGAGCGCGGAATGCGCACCATTGAAGATGGCTCAATGGGGTTGATCAGTGGCTTTGATTTCAATACCAATGGAAAATTGGGATCAACGTTATTTGCTGCTTACAGCAACAATTTCGATCGCGTAACGGGTGAGGCAAGCGTAAACATTCCTTCCTTTTCACCATCGGTAAGGATTGCAGCTCCTGCAGGAACCACGCATTTCAAAATTGTGACTGGTGCCTCAGAATTGGATTTTGCAGGTGAAACCTCCACTTTTGAAAGTGATGAAACTGCAATTTTGCCTTATGACAGCGCAGACACTGGCATTGTTGATTTTGTAAGTGCACTTACTCCAAACTCAGTGCTTCCTGTGATCCAGGTGTTGGGTGTTGAGTTTTACCAGGAGGTGAACGGGCAAATGTATCCGTTGAAAAACGGTGCTTACAATGCCTTGGCTGTTGTTTATGTAGACACTATATAGTGGAACTGCATTTGCACAGAACCTATTTTAAAGAGGGTACCAACGGTGCCCTCTTTCATCATGGGATCTTTTTGGGTTTTGCGATAGAACTTCCTTGGTTGGAAAACCAGAAAATGAAGTCCTGCATTCCTGAAGGTGTTTACAATCTTAAAGCGCGTTATTCCGAAAAGTTTAGCCATCATTTGATCCTGGAAAATGTTCCGGGAAGAAACCTGATTCTGATCCATCCGGCCAATGATGCCAAAAAGGAACTTTTGGGCTGCATTGCTCCGGTTACTTTTTTATCGGGGATTGGAAAAGGAACGACTTCAAAACCAATATTGCAAAAATTAGTGTCGTTGTGCTATCAGGCATTTGACCGAAAAGAAATTGTCACATTAACCATAAAATCTTAACCAATGAAATTAATAGATCGATATAAAAAACCCACGCCAACTTTTTTCAGAAAACTTAGAAATATTGGCATTGCCTTAGCCGCCACAGGAGGCGCAATTTTAGCGGCCCCCATTTCCTTGCCTGCTTTGGTGATCACCATCGCCAGTTATCTGGCCGTTGCCGGAACTGTGGTGACTACTGTAAGTCAGTCCGTGGTATCGGACAACGAAAATGAAACAGAAAAATAATGTTCAATGATATTCAAATAAGATCGGGTGTTGTTGGTGGGACGTTGTTTTCAACGGCTTTGAATATCAGTCCGCACGATTTGCTGTTTACCGCAATTATGGCCGTGATTGGCGCTGTGGTGAGTTTTTTTGTTTCATCTATTTTGAGGAAATTGTTCTCGGATTCAGATAAATCAAAAAATGCCTAGCCAGGCATTTTTTTTGTTTTAGATATCTATTGTTGTTTAACGGTTTGCAGCTTGGCGAAGTGGCGGATTTAGAAGTACTTACTTTCAATTTAACACTAATGTTTATTAGAATTCCGAATGTTCAATTTAGTACTGAACCCGCCATTTTGCCAAACTGCTGTTATGCGGTCGGCTTTTATTTCGCTTTTACATTTTTATTTTGGTTATAAATATTAACGTAATAAAAATCTTATTTTTTATCATTTTCAAGTTCTGTTAATTTTTTCCTAGAAATTTCATTTTCCTTTAATGCCAATGCTTTTTTCAATTGAATAATCGCATTTGCTTTATCATCAATAGCGATTAAATAATCGGCATAAGAGTCATAGACATTAAAACTTTCAGGGTAATTGATGATATTGAGTTTAAAAAGGCTTTCCGCAGTTTTATAAACTTTCCTACTTAAAAAATCATAACCCATGGAATTGATTTCATTTTCATCAGGTTTCAATGTATAACCCATTTTTTTGGATAGATTGGCGTAGTGGTTCTGATATTTATTAAGCAATACATCTGTGGAATCCGTAAAGTCTTTCATGGTGAACCTTATAGGGTAAAAATCGAAGAAAAAACGTAAAGCGTCATATTCTGTAATGAGTGGCACAGAGCCGTGGGTGTCATCAGGGTAGTATTTACCACGATACTTTAAGCCATTTTTAGTGTTCTTCTCAAATGAACTTTGCAATGCTAATATGGAACGAATGTGTTTCGAATCATTGGAAGTGTCGTTTTCTACCTTTATAAGATCTATTCCTTCTTCCATCGTATTGGCAATACCCAGATACAAGGACTTACCATCAAATTTCTTTTCTGCTAAAACCTTTTGCGTTTCTTTCAAAAGCTTTTGATTATCCCACCACATACTTGGGTCAATGCAGATGTATGAATTAAACAAATCTGTATGATGTGTAAATGCCTGCATCACCGTCAAACCGCCAAAAGAATGTCCAATAAGCATTTTGTAAGGAGCTGTTGGGTATTTTGCTTCTATATGTGGCATCAATTCCTTTTCAATAAATGCAATAAAGTTTTCACCACCACCTGATGTTTTGGCAAATATGCTGTCCAACATCATAGATGGGTCGGCATCAACATGAGTTGGCGTTAAGTCTCTCGTTCGGTCGGTGTTTTTAATGCCCACTACAATCATTTGTGGACACATCGTATTACCGTTGACACTGCTTAATTGCTGCATCATACCGACAACTGATGAAAAATGTCCCTCGCCATCCAACACATAAACTACGGGATATTTTTGGTTTACACCATCAGGTACATGCACCCAAATCTTTCGTTGTTCACCCAATAATTTTGATTGAATGCTGTCTGTTTTACCAATGACAATGCTTTGCATATCTTCTTTGCCTTGTGTAAAAGCAAGGTTAAAGAACAAGCAAAAAGCGAGGATTAAGTTTATTTTTTTCATTTTACAATATGATTTTTGATTTTAATGTGTCTTTTTTAAGCTGCCGCATAACTTGTTTATACTAGCCACAAAATGGCCACAATCCACCCAAATTAGGTTGGCTTTGTGCCATAAATGGCTTCTTTTTGTTATTGCTAATTTACCCATTTTTATTACAAAATATCAAAAGAACTTTTTTGGGTACAACTTGTTATATCTATTTTAGTCTAAATGATTTCAATTCAAATTTCCAGTGAAATTAAAATTGTATTCTAAATTTATTTTGAATTGTCTGCAATTTTTCGTTCTACTAAACTAAGCTAAATAAGGTTAAGTTTCAACAAAGTACATCAATTTAAATTGATTATATTTTTATTAATTGACTTTGTGATTAATCAGCAGAGACTGAACCCTGCCTTGTTTGCCAGGCTTATACAGGATATTTTAAAAATAAAAAACTTTCACATTCAAATTAGCTTGTGTTGCTAGTTCAATCATATGTTTTGTGCCTTTGCTTTCACCGTCCCAAAAGGCAATGAGCGCATTGGCATAAGCTGCCATTTCAGTATTGCGTTTGAGTCCAGCACTTTTTCCGTACCTGCGCCAATCGGCCGGGAATTGCTTTATTGAATAGTTTCGTTCAGCTGCATACCTTTCTCCGAGCAGGTCGGCACCTTTGTAGGCACCGCTAACAATTTCTATATTATTTTGATCTTTCAGGAACTCGTCACAAACCTCGCAAAGTCTGTTGAAATCGTCAAAGTTTCTGCCTCCGGCAATGATTACTTTTATCATATTCTATTTGTTTAAAATTAGTTGTACTCTTTCCTTACAATCAATCCTTCAAATCATTTTCAAAAGAAAAAAGAAAAAAAGAAAGTAGTTTAGGTGTTGGCGGGGGCTGGCTGTCAAGTTTTTTTTGAAAAAATACAACCCTGGTAAAATGTTGTTTAGGTTGGTTTTTTTAATAGGGTGGAGATTTTTTTCAAAAACCCGCAGGGCTTGAACTTTATAGCCAATAGGTTTGGGTGATGGGAGCCAACTAATTTTACTTGCTTTTTTTATTTTTTTAATCCGGATGATTCTTAGAAAGCAAAACCAGTATTTTTCCTGTTCAGTTCCAAACAAAGCGCAGCTACAAAATGCGGAGCATTTTTGCGCGAGCCGCCAGCGAAGATGAGCGAGGGTGGTGTGGGTAGAGCACGTTGCCAACGGCATAAATGCGTCCCACGCCCACGTGGTACACGCAAGGGTGGCGCTGTTTTTGAGGCATCGGGGAGAGGCAAGGGCAATTTATGCAGTGTCCCTCGACTCCGCTCGAGATGACGAAATTTGTTTGATAAAATGGTGTGATTAAGCGATGGAGAAACGCGAAACGGAATAAATTGCTCTTGCGAGCGTTTGCAATATGTGATAATCCGCTTTATAATTTGAAGTTAATCTGATAGTTGGTGACTAAAAATTAATGGTTTGTTGAGGTTGAATAAGTGCTTGAGGCGGTTATTTCATATGCAAAATGGCGCTTTCAAAAACTGTGACACCCTTTTTTAGCCCGAGCGAGCAGCAGGCGAGCCAAATTATGAAACAGCGGTTTTACCCAATGAAAGATATTTGCGCAGCAAAACATTAGAGGGTTTGGGTAAAAAGTAGCTGTGCGTGAGTAAGCCGTGTAATGTGTGAAGTAAAATAAGTGAGTGCGCTGCAATGAGCACCTTCTGGAGCACAAATTGTAGCGCAACGAACGGCAAGTACAAATGTGAGGCACGAGCATTTTTAATTGTATTTTATGGAACAAAATGAAGCGGATTGCGAACACCTTATTACCTGCTAAACATTCTGTTTAGTTGAGACCATTCTTATGGAAACGGAGCAAAATCGAGACATCATTTTAATAGATTGCTTCTCTGCGATCGTAATGACAGCAATGGTAGAAAATAAAATTAAGAATCGGAAATATTTAAAATAACATTTACATTCTAAACAACATAAGCTATCAAGCGATCTTTCTCCGGTCGTTCTCTTTGTTCCAGTCGGCTACTCCAGTCGGTTGTACCTAACTGTATTTCACAAAAACTTTTCAATTTTCCATAAATAAAGGAATCATTACCTAAAAAAGCCAATACCCCCACATGGGAATACTAGCTTTTTTATTAACTACTTTTAGAAAGACTACCTCTTTCTAATTAAACAACTTAAATAATCTTCAAAATTTATAGTAACTACTTCTTAAGAAGCGTGAATTTTATTGCTGTACCTCCACCAGGAGCTAAGTCCAAATCTAGTATTGTTTTATCATCCACAACTTTCGTTGAAATTACTACCGGATAGGGATTTGTTTTATAATCTGCATCAGGACCATCGGCATAGACCTCTGCCTGATAGGTCTCTCCTTTATCCAAAAACCCTAATGTGATGCTTAATTTTCGAGCATCTTCGTTAGTAATCGCTCCTAAATACCAATTTTGTTCCTCCCAATCCTTGCGAGCAATTGTAGTATATTCTCCTATTTTAGAATCTAAAACTTGAGTTTCAGACCAGATACAAGGAACCTCTTTAATGAATTTAAATTCCGCTTTACTTTCATAATTTTCAGGTAAATCAGAGGCCATTTGCAAAGGACTAAAAATAATTACATATAGTGCTAATTGATTGGCCAAAGTTGATTGAACTCTAGCGCCGGAAGCCGTTTTATAATCAAAATTAAAATTCCCGGCAGTATAATCAAATGGTCCAGCTAGCATTCGGGTAAAAGCTAAAGTTGTGGTATGTGTTGGAGTATTTCCACCATCAGGAGACCATGCGTTATATTCCTGTCCTCTGCCCCCTTCTTGAGTCATTAAATTGGGATAAGTCCGCTGCAAACCGGTTCCTTTTACGGGTTCATGATTGTCTATCATAATTTGATATTTGGCCGCCGTTTCAATAACCTTGCGATAATGACGTACCCCGTATTGACTATCATGCCACTCTTTTTTATCTAAATATTTATTAACGTAGCCGGTTTTTACCGTATTTACACCTGCTTTTTGATACATTTTAAAAGCAGCTTCAAGCTGACTTTCATAATGTTTTGTAGCACCAGCCGTTTCGTGATGTCCAATAAGGCGTACGTTTTTTATTGCAGCATATTTTGTGATTTCAGCTAAATCAAAATCTGGATACGCTTTTAAAAAACTAAAACTTGTCCCATCTGCCGTCCAGTCTCCATCCCAACCTTCATTCCATCCTTCTACGAGAACACCATCTAATTTATTTTTTGAAGCAAAGTCAATATACTCTTTGGTTTTTTTGGTAGTAGCCCCATGTTTATCTCCCTGACCCCAACTGTATTTTTCCAAATGCATCCCCCACCAAATACCAATATATTTGGAAGGTCGTATCCAGGAAATATCCTTTATCTTAGAAGGCTCATTCAAATTCAGCATTAGACTAGAGATTGCCAAATCCCCAGGCTTATCACCAACTATAATGGTACGCCAAGGGGTTTTAAATGGGGTTTGTGTATATACTTTTATTCCATCGGCCCAAGGAACTAATTCACTTTTATACTGTCTATCAGTTGTTTTCAACAAGGTCATCGAAGCAAAATCGGTCAAATTAGCTTCATGTATAGCAATATACAGCTGGTTTTTGGTTTCAAAGGTAGCAGGTGTATTAATGGTATCCGTTTTACTCATGGCTGTTTTCCTGTAAAAACTTTCATAATAACTGTTCTCAGAATGAACTGGAATCCACCAAACATCATGATCAAAAGGGAAAGTAAACTGGGTAATTTCATTTGTAATACGAACTTGATTCAAATGCGCTTGTTTCGGAAAAGAATATCTAAATCCTAATCCATCATCGAAAACTCTAAAAATAAGATCAACCAATCTTTCTTCCCCTTCTGATTCTTTTAAATGAACAATGAGTTCGTTGTGGTTATCTCTCACCATTTTGAACTCTCCCCAAGCTTGTTTCCAAATGGTATCGGATTGATTTTCTTCAACAGCAATCACCTTAAATCCTTCCGTCATTTTTTTTATTCCTTCAAATTCAAATCCTAATAAGGAAGGTTCAATTACTGATTTCCCTTTTGAACTTAAACGATATTGTGGCTCACCCATTTTGGTTAGTGAAAAGATCAACTCATTATTTTTTCCGGGTGATGTTATTTTATATTCTTTTTTGGAACTACAAGAAAGCAGCACTAATCCTAAAAAAGTGATCAAACAGAATTTACAAACTATATTTTTCATTATTGAATTTCATTAAGTAGTTCTATTGCTTTATCGGATTGCATGGAAGCAAAATAAGCAAATGCTTTGTCTAGTTTATTTTGGATAGCTGAATTACCATTGTTTTTCTTTCTCAGAATAAAAAGGGTATTAATCGAACTAAATACACTTGTTGTCTGTTGAACACCAGCAAAGGCTTTTACCTTTTCAACATAAGTATATCCAAATTCTACGGTAGGTTCGAACATCGTTCCTTCCCCAAAGTCATTCCATGTGATGAGTTGTAAATAGTCTAAATTCGCCGTCTTACTCAACGCTAAGGTTTCATCGAGAGTTGCTCCATTATTATGATCTATGGTCCAACCAATAGTAGTAGACGTTCCTCCTTCAGCATAAAAATCATGAAACCCCGGATAAGCACTTCCCATGGCAACCGAAAGTTTAGGCACCATATTTTGATAGAAATCACTAAGGTAACTGCTGTTTTTATATACCCAAGCATACTCTCCTGAAGCATTAGCACCAGCCTCAGAAGACTCATTCCACAGCGTTAAAAAAGTAGGCTTGGTCGTTAAATCACTAAAAGCACTCGTCCATTCTGTTGGGGTTGTCAAGGTGATAGGGCCAAAATTGAGTAAAAGAGGCTTATTATTAATTTTTATATAATTAGAATCTCCAAAATAATTGCTTTGAAGAAAATTGAAATCTGTTTTTGCTGCACTCACTATAGTAGGAGATAGGCCGGCTTCTACTATATTCCCTAAAAAACGATCTTCATAAACAATCGCATATTCCATTCCTACTTTATCCAACATAGCAACAAGTTGATCCGTGTTTTCCTTGACCATTCTATAATCATTTAAATTATAGGTCCCGTACCAATCAATCAATATGCCATCAATACCGGCATATTTCATCATCAGTAAATGATTTTCTATAACGTCTTTATCCCCAGAATGATAAGGCCCGATTAGGGGGTAATAATGAGCCGCAATTTCTCTACGTCCATTTGCATCCAAGTTATTTGGATTTTTGTTAGCCATTGTCCAGTGATACCCCCATTGATTGTTAGAACTACTGGTATTGGTTTCAAACCAAGACATATAGTGCATGTATATTTTAGTTTTATTGGTTTTGGTCACAGCCACAGGATCTAAATTTTCCGTTTCTGTGGAGGGTGTTTTTTCATCGTCTTTACTGCAACTCATCATGACTAAAACAATCATAATTGAAACAAATAATAGTGTTTTATGTATTTTCATAAAATTAATTTTACGCATTAAAAAAAGCCAGCCTTCCAAATTTAACCAAAATGGAAGACCAGCAAAAAGCTTCTTAGTATCCTGGGTTTTGGACTAAATTTTGATTGGTGGTTAATACCGAATTAGGTATAGGAAAAATAGCTTTATAATTTTCTGTACTGCCTTTTTCCCACCAAGGTTGAAAATAAGTACCAAATCGGATATTATCGGTTCTTCTTCTTCCCTCAAAGAGAAATTCACGAAGCAATTCTTGGTCTATAAAAGCAAGATCTAAATCCGCTGGTACTGAAGTTCCTGCTCTAGCGGTAACTTGTTCCACAAAAGGCATTGCTGTACCTGAAGAACCCAATCGAACATAACATTCTGCTTGCATCATTAATATTTCAGCATACCGTATTAATACCCAATCATGATCACGTTCCCAGGTTTCACCCTCTTTAACTTCGTATTTATGCAAACGTACACCTTCGTTTTGTTTGGCATTGGCAAAGTTCCCTATTTCTTCAGTATACGTTAGTGGTAACCCACTATCCATAACAATAACGGCACCCGTAGCCAAATTTATTTGATCTCCTGCTAACATCGAATTTTTTCTTTTGTCGGTATCTAAAAAACTAGAGAAAACACCTGGCTGTGCACAAATACCATTCCCACTCCAGGGATAATTCCCTGTAGCCGAGATAGCATATCGCTGTAAATAATGTAAGGACATTGAGGATAAATAATTCCCTACTGTTCCTGCTTTGGAATCATAAGGAATAGAGAAAATAATTTCACTAGAGGTTTGATTTTCAGTGGCAAAATTAGCGAAAAAATCAGTTGATAAAGAATATCCGGATATTTGCTGACACATATTAATACAATCTTGCCAACGTGCTGTACCAACATAGGCCTCTGAATTTAAATACAATCTTGCCAACAAAGAGTAAGCTACATTTTTAGTTAATTTAGAGTATGTTACATTCGATGACAAATGAGGTAAGGCATCCTTTAACTCGTTTTCAACAAAATTATAGACTTCCTGACGAGTAGAGTTAGAGGGTAATCCCTGATCTTCAAAATTAGTAACAATAGGAACATTACCAAACATATCTAAAAGCAGATAATAGTAATAGGCTCTCAAACCTTTTAATTCGGCATAAATAGGCGCTTTATCGGCTTCGGTCAAACCAGATTTATCGATTTGATAAATAATAGAATTGATTTTAGCGATACCAGTATAACAATAACGCCAAGCTGACAAAACCATTCGGTTGTCTGCATTTAAATTATGTTTTTGCGCATCTTGATATTGACCTCCGTCATACCAGTCGGTTCCCCGGGTTGGAATAGTGGCCTCGTCAGAAGAAACCTCATTCAAAAAAAATACATATTCACAAGTCGGATACGAATTGGATATGGGATCCCCAAATCCTCTTAAAGAAGAATAGGCTCCACCTACAAGGGCATCAATTTCTTTTGCCGTACTTCCAAAATTTTCATCTTTTACTTTATCATATAACTCCTCATTCAAATCGGTACATGAAATGTTAAAAAGTAGACTTGTGATTATTGCTGCTGTTATTTTAAGTTTCATTTTTATCTTTTTTAGTTTATCAACATGCTTAATTAGATAGCGTTAAATTTAGCCCAACAGAAAAGGTTGTAGGCCTTGGGTAATTATTAAATCGATCCATTCCGGGATTGTCTAAACCTGTTAAATTTATTTCGGGATCTACTCCTGTATATTTTGTAAATACCGCCAAATTCTCACCTAAAAAGAACACTCTTAATTTTGTTTCTTTTAATTTCATAGG
Organism: Lutibacter flavus; assembly: GCA_945903795.1. GTDB lineage: Bacteria > Bacteroidota > Bacteroidia > Flavobacteriales > Flavobacteriaceae > Lutibacter > Lutibacter flavus_A. The sequence goes on from CAMDPE010000006.1 coordinate 12,449, forward strand.
TAAAGAATAGCCAAAAGAAACCGTTTGAATTCTAAAAAAGGAACCATCTTCTATCCAGTAACTTGAAAAGGTTGGAGCAGAACTAATATTACTATTCAAAAAAGCATCGGGCACATTGTAGGAAGTCAATCGATTCGGATCATAAAGCATCATATTAGTTGCATTAAGTACTTCTTGTCCGAACATTCCATACCCGGTAATGCCTAAATCAAAATCTCCATAAGTAAAATTCATTCCTACTCCTAAGGTTAAATCAGGTTGTACATTTCCCAATGCTTTTTTTTCAGAACCAAGAATAAAGGCACCATTATCATCTAAACCAGAACTTTCATATCCCCAAAAGGTCCCTACAGGATATCCTTCTGCAATAATTTGTGAATATTGGTTCGACATACCCGAAAGTCCATGTAATGATCCGCTAAAAATAACATCGGTATCATAGGCAGGATTTGATAATTTTTCTATCTTTTGTGTATTGTGTGCCATTGTCAAATTCGCATCCCAAGAAAATTTATCTCTTTTTATAATTGTGGAATTTAAAGTTAATTCTAACCCTTGATTGGATAATTCCCCAACATTAGCAAGCATAGTTCCCACGAAATAAGGAGGCTGTGGTACTTCATAGGTATATAACAAATCTTTTGTGTATTTAGAGTACCATTCTATGGATCCATTTATATTTTTAAAAAGACTGAAATCCAATCCGATGTTGATTTGTTCGGTCGATTCCCATTTTAAATCTGGATTTGGATTTTGTTTAGGGGAATAGGCCAAACTCCAGCTATCAGTTGCCGGGTCATAATAACTATCGCCGCCTACTCCTAAAATAGATAAAGATTTATATTCCCCTATTCCATCCTGGTTACCAGTTACTCCATAACCTACTCTTATTTTTAAATTACTAAGCCAATCTGCACTTGAACTCATAAAATCTTCATTCGAAATTCTCCAGGCTACAGAGGCGGAAGGGAAAACACCCCATTTGTTATTTTCTCCAAAACGACTCGATCCATCTTTCCTTATAGTTGCTGTCACCATATACCTGCTATCGTAGGAATAATTGGCTCTGGCATAAAAAGAGGCTAAGTTTGATTTTCCTTTATAAGAATAAACATCTCCCAGTCGATAATTATATCCCGCTCCTAAATTATTATAGCTAAAAAGATCGGTAACAAATCCGCTTCGTTGCGCTCCAAATCCTTCATAAATATTTTCAAGATAGGAATACCCCACCATCCCGTTGATTTTGTTTTTACCTAAAATTTTATCATAGTTCAGATAGGTTTCAATTTGCGATGACGTATATTCTCCATACGTTTTTTGTGCATAGCCATCTTCTGTTCTTCCCTCTAAAACAGCAAAAGAAGGCTTGTATGTGCTTCCCTTAGTTGCATTGTGTTCTAAAGAAGCATTGGCTACTGCCTTAAAATTTTTCAAAAATTTAACTTCTGTTTTAAAATAACCCAAAAGGCGGTGACGTTGATTATCTACGGTTCGATTGGTTAGTATTTCCACCGGATTCTCATAGAGTGTTCCACCTACTGAAGTAAAATCACCATTGGTATCATAAACTGGAATCGTTGGATTTAGATTAAAAGCGCGTTCGAAAATCCGATAATCCATAGGACTCCATTTATCAATATTTGCAAACAAGCCCATATCAAATTTAACAGCCTTGTCTAAAACAAATTGATAAGCATTTAAATTAGCACTCAATCGTTTCAAACCACTATTTTTAATAATACCTTGATTGTCTAAATAGGATAAGGAAGAACGAAAACCACTATCATTTTTACCAGAAGAAATACTTAAAGTATGTGTTTGAGACAATGAAGTTTGTTCGAGTTCCTTCTGCCAATTCGTATTTCCACCATAATCGATAGCGTCTAGTAAATTACCATCCCTTACGTATCCTCTCCATTGATTTGCAGATAACATATCTAAATGATTGGAAGCTTTCCCAATACTGGATAATCCATTATAAACAACAGATACACCTTTTGTTCCAGATTTTGTAGTGATAATAATAACTCCATTTGCTCCTCTTGATCCATAAATGGCTGTAGCTGAAGCATCTTTTAGGACATCAATGGTCTCTATATCCGAAGGTTGAACGATATTAATATCAACGCCTGCTATACCATCCACAACAACTAGAGGATTATTGCTTGCTGTTAAAGAAGTTCCTCCCCTTAATCGTACGGAAGCTCCTGCACTAGGGTCGCCACTATCTCTTACCACGGTCAATCCCGCAACTTTTCCCTGAAGTACTTGTTGAGTAGAGGAAATAACTCCCTTAACCAAATTATTCGCAGAAACACTGGATATTGCTCCTGTAAGATCCGATTTTTTCATCGTCCCATATCCTATAGAAACTATTTCAACTACATTAAGCATATTAACATCATCTACTAAACGAACATCTATTTCAGAATTCGTTGCTGCACTTATCACTAAAGTTTGAGTGACAGAGCCTATATAAGAAATGACAATTGAATTACCGATACTGACTTCGAGTATGAATTTTCCATCATCATCTGTACTACTCCAATTTTGAGTGCCTACTTCTAAAATTGAAGCGCCCGTCAACACCATTCCGGAATTATCGTATACCGTACCACTCACTAACTTTTTTTCTTGCGCATTAACTGCTGCAGCGATTAAAAAAAGGAAAATGAAGAATACCCTCGATTGTGCTCTCCAAATTTGGCGCAAATCTTTTGTTTTATTTTTACTATACATTATAATTAGGTTTTTTATTAGATAGTGAGTATTAATCTAGTTTTTTAAGAGGAATCGTAGTGTCCGAAATGGTAGTGCCCTTATTGTCTTTAACCAAAACATGTATTTCAGTTAAATTTTCAACCCCCTTGAGTTCAGAAACTAAATTGATAAATCCCTTGATTTCACTTACGCCCCCACTGAACTCTCCACTGATTATTTTAGTTCCCGCACTGATGGTGTAAATTAATTTATTGACTCCAACTTCGTTATTTTTTCTGATCATTCCCAAGAAATCTTTTTGACTTATTTGTAAAGGAAAAAACATAAATTCTGGAGATGGCGGGGCAATATATTCACCGGCATAAATGACCTGACTTGGTGAAGTACCTGCCCAATCATCTTTAACCAGAATAAATACAATATTTTCCATAACAAAATCAGCTGCTGTTCCATAATATTGAGAGGGTATCAAATCCATTTTATAAAACCCATTCCCTAAATTCTTTAATTTGGTTTTTTCAACAATTTCAGGAAGCCAGGCTTGGTATTCCTGTAAAACACTCCAGTCGTTTAATCCACTATGAAAATGCACACTACCGGCATTTTCAAAACCTGCCACTAAATTTGAATTGAATAATATGCTTACACCTGCATCAATGGTCGGACTCATAGGATAGGACCGTATCATTTCATTATCGGTATAAAAAGAAGAAAAATCAAGATGACTCATATTGGCAACATCCGTTTGCTTGGTTCCATTTTTGTTTTTAAGTCGAAACCAAAAACCCGCGCTTGTTGCAATCTCTTGACTAGTCTTTGTGAAATATTGTGTTGGTGTCAAACTGATACTCCACTTCATATTTCCCTCATACTTTAATTTTGCAAAATCAGAAGAATTTTCCCAATTTCCTGCATCGGGTTCTGATGGAGACCAAATCCAAAGATAAATCTCTTCCTCTGGAGCAAACGTTGTAGTTGAAAGATCAAAATACCAAACAACCTGCTCGTCATAATTATAAACTACCGGATAAGAATACATACTTCCAATAGCCCCCACTTCCTCTGTTTGTGCCTGAATAAGCTGGGGTAGCATTATAAAGGAAAGTAAAATTGTATATATAATTTTTTTCATATTACTTTTAATTAATTGCATTTAATTTGAATACGTACGATATAAAGGAAGTCCCCCCTGAGCCACGTACTAATTGGATTTCCATTTCTTGATTGCTGCCCGGAATCGACGTTAATCGCAATTCATCTGTTAAAAGCGTTTTTTGAACATCACTATACAAATAAATAGTTACAGCGCTGGCATTGGTTTGTTGAAAGGAAGAACTAAGTTCCCAATACCCTTTGGGTTCAAATAATGGAGGAACATCTCCCAGAACTTCATAACTGCCGGGCTTCATTTTTTCATCTACACTGAATCTGATTTTAAATCCGTCATAATTAAATAAAGTACTTAAGTTTTGCTCATTAGGTTCTATAGCATTTGCTTTCGCATATTCATCTACCATTTTTAAATTCATCAAACCCCAATCTCCATTTATTTTTTCATAAATAGTAATGGGTTCCACATAATTACCATCATCCAATTCATTACAGCCTTGGGCTAAAAAACTAATGATGATTAAACAAATAATACTTTTACATTTCATAAATTTTGCATTTTATTATTAATAATAATTTGACCAATAAGGATAAACCAAAACTATATGTTAATAAAGTCACAAAAAATAAATATGATAAAAATCAAGATTACAGACACAGTGATTAATGAATATCTAGTTAAAAATCAATAGATTAAATTTTTATAAAATAATTTAAAATCAAGAAAATATTTAGATAAATTGATAATAAAAAATCAAAAAAAAATTATAATATTAAAAATATATCCTGCTTTTTTTTAATTATTAAATAATTATTAAATTAATTTAAGTGCTATAATTATAAATAATGTATTACATTTAAAATCTTAATTTAATTAAATTAAATTATCCTTCTTTTATAGTATACCATAAATTGCCGTACTACTTAATATCAAATTATAAAGCACTATCAGGCAAAATATGTTTAGCTACTAATTAAAAAAAGAACCCATAAAGAAACCCGGTTTTCAAATTAATCCAAATAAACAATGCGTAGATTCTTAAATTTATTTTATTTTATGTTTTTATCTAATGTTTTGATACAAGGGCAAGAAATAGACCCAATACTTAAGGATTTAGATAAAGCGATTCTTAATAAAGAAGTTTATTTAAAGCAGAAATATGCAAAAATAAAGAGCCTTAAAATAGATGTCAACAAGTTTACTTTAAGTGAGGACAATAAAAATCTCTATAAATCCTACATGTTATTATTTGACCAATACCAATCTTTTAAGTATGATTCTGCTTATATCTATTTAGAAAAAGCAAAATCTAAAGCCTTAATATTAATGGATCCCCAACTATTAACAAAAACACGAATAAAGGAAGGTTTCATCTTACTTTCATCTGGTCTATTTAAAGAAGCTATTGATACTTTAAGTAGCATAGATAAAACGAAACTTGATGTAAACCTTAAGTTCGAATATTATATAATAAATGCAAGAGCTTATTATGACTTAGCCGATTACAACAAAGATTATCGGTATAATATTAGTTATGTTCAAAAAGGAAATCTTAATCTTGAAAAAGCGTTGTTACTTATAAAAGCAAATACAAATGAATTCTGGGCAATTGAAAGCCTTAAAAGAATGAAACAGCAAGACTGGAAGGGAGCCGAGTTTGCCTTTAGCTATTGGATCAATAATTTTAAATTAAGTCCTAGATATTATGGTATCGCCACTTCAAGTTTGGGATATATTTATTCGGAAAGAGGCTATACTGAAAAAGCAATCCAATATTTGGCACTTGCAGCAATAGCTGACATAAAAAATGCTACCAAAGAAACGGTGGCATTGCGTAATTTAGCAAATGAACTTTACAAACTTGGAGACTTAGAAAAAGCCTATAAATATATTATAATTGCAATGGATGATGCTGTCTTTTATAATGCCAGGCATAGAAAAATTGAAATTTCATCAATATTACCCATTATTGAAAAAGCACATTACAACAATATAAAAACAAAACATGATACCCTAGTTAAAATTATAGTAGTCCTCACTTGCTTTACTTTAGTTATTATCATTTTTCTAGTAATTATATTTAAACAATTAAAGGAAAAGAATACAGCTAGAAAAAGTATGGCGGATTCTTTAAGTAAATTGCAGGAACTTAATCTTAGTCTTTCGGAAGCTAATACAATTAAGCAAGAATACATAACCTATTTTATAAAGGCTACTTCTGACTTAATATCTAAAATGGATACTCTTCAAAAGAATACACTCCATAAAATAATAACTAAAAAAACTGAAGAAGTCATTGCAAGTTTAAAAAGATACAATGTAAAAGAAGAACGAGATAATCTATTTCGTCAATTTGATGAAATCTTTCTAAAATTGTTCCCCACTTATGTAACAGATTTTAATCTGCTATTTCCAAATGATCATAAAACTATTCTCAAAAATGGAGACCTTTTAAATACCGAACTCAGAATTTTTGCCCTTTATAGGTTAGGAATTCAGGATAGTTGTCAAATAGCCAATTTCTTAGAACTATCTGTTACAACAATTTATACCTATAAAACCAGAATAAAAAGCACCTCAATATTCAAAGAAAAATTTGAAGAAAAAATTATGAGTATTAAAACAATATAATCTTTCAGTATATCCATCCAAATACTTACTGGGATTAGTTTGAGATACAAAATAGTGTCGAGCAGGGCAGGCTGAATTTGTCTGCCATTCAATTTCAAAGACTTATGAATATTGTTCATTTGAAAAGCGTGCTGTTTGGTTTGCACAAGGCCAAAGAAGCCAATAAAGACAAGCAAGCCTATTATAAATTTGATATTTTAATTTTAAATGAAAATACAAAACTTAATGAATTAACAGGAAATCTTACTCCTGAATTGGTGCTAAAAGAAATGGTACAATTTGAGGATTGAAAACCTTATTTTGTGTAAGGCTCTTTTAAATATTAAGTTCTGCATATTCAAACGGTTCTGTAACTGCTGCAACATTTACGATATATTCTTTTCCCCTTAAACTTTTGACTATGTAAGCATCCAATTCTTCATCTGGGATTACCTGCTAAATATTCTGTTTAGTCGAGAATATTCTAATGGAAACGGATTAAAATCGAGACATCATTTTAACAGATTGCCGCGCTGTGCTCGCAATGACACTTCGGTACTTCGACTGCGCTCAGTACAGGCAAGCTCAGTGCAGGCTCAAGGCAAAAAGTAAATACCACCTTTTCGGTGGTTTTTACTGCACGGAATTGGAAGCTGAATGCCGTTTTATTTAAGTTCATGAGGTCCTGAAACAAGTTCAGGATTGCTGGAAATGAGGGATTTTAACTCTTGTTTATATTTGGCACCCATTTTAATTTAAATTTAAAATCTTTAAGAATTCCTATACAGTGGATTTTAAAAGCGGATTATTTTTCTTTGCACAATAAAATTAGTTTATTTAATTTTTAATTTTATATTTAGGCCATGCATCGGGATAAATATGATTTTACAGATGAATCTACTCTAATTTCACAACTTAAAAAAGGGAATGAAGATGCATTAAACCATGTTTATAAATTATACTATTCTATATTATATAATTATACCAAGACTTTATGTGGTAATGATGATTTAGCTAAAGATATAGTTCAGGAGACTATGATAAAAGTATGGAGGAAGGGCTCAACGTTAAACGTTCACAGTTCTTTAAAAGGTTATCTTCTTAAATCCGTCTATTACCATTTTATTGATACGCAAAGAAGAATTATAAAAGAAACCAATAAATTAAATCTTTTAAAACAGGAAGCTCTATTTGAGTTTAGCGAAATTTCATCCGAAGATCTTGAGAGTCTATATCTTGCCATTGATTTAGAAATAGATAATTTACCTACCCAATGCAAAGAAGTTTTTCTGCTAGGCAAAAAGGAAGGTTTAAAATACAAAGAGATCGCAGATAAATTAAACATTTCTATAAAAACTGTAGAAAGACATATGTCCATCGCTTTAAAAAAATTAAGAAAGAAACTTAATAATAGCTCATTTTCTTTATTTCTGCTACTTTCCTTTCGTGGTGCGAAATCCATAAAGAATTAATCATTTTTTTTACTTTATTTTAAAAATAACCAAAAAATCATTGGGGGTGTTTAACAAAAGCATCGTCTCATTACTAAACACGCAATTATATTATTAAAATGTCACAATCTTCGAATAAAAAAATTATTAGTAAATATTTAGCCTCTGAGGCCTCGGAAGCTGAAATAAATCAATTATTGAAATGGCTTGAAAAGAAAAAAAATCAAAAAACTTTTAAAGATTATTTAAAGACAAAACTGCTTTTAGATATAAAATATAACACTATTGATTCACAAGAAGCTTATATTTTGTTGCTTGACGAAATTAAATTGATGAAAAGAGTTAAGGATAAAAATCGATTAGTAACTTGGTTTAAATATGCCGCTGTTTTTATTGGATTGGTTACTTTAACCACCTATACACTATATAAGAGCGATTCAGGTTTTTCCAAAATCTCGACTTCAGAAATTACATTGGAAATAAATGACAATAATGTAGAAATTATTGATCTTGATGAAAGAAAAATTATAAAAAGTAAAAATGGAAATGAAATTGGATCTATTCAAAATGATGTTCTTACTTACAAAAATAATTCAAGCAAAGAGACAAGATTGGCCTACAATAACATCCTTTCTGTACCTTATGGAAAGCAATTTGATGTAATACTGGCAGATGGAACAACGATACATTTAAATGCTGGTTCAGTACTTAAATATCCTTCTAATTTTAACGGAAGTTCAAAACGAGAAGTTTACCTCAAAGGAGAAGCTTACTTTAAAGTTACAAAAGATAAAAGCAAACCTTTTATTGTTAAAACAGAAAATCTTGACACAAGAGTTTACGGTACTGAATTTAATGTATCAGCTTATGAGAACGATACTGAAACTGAAGTTGTATTGGTTGAGGGAATTGTTGGCATACATGAGGTTGTAAAAAAAACAGATTTACCTAAAGAATATCTTATGATTAAACCTGCTCAAAAAGCCACCGTTGAAAAAAACTTAAGAGGTATTAAAATTAAAAATGTTGATGTTAGCTCTTATATACAATGGAAAGAAGGTATATTACTGTTTAATGATGAGAATATCTCTAATATTTTTAAAAAATTAGAACGCCATTTTAATGTTGAAATACAGAACAATTATCCAGACTTATATACTCACTCATATACTGGAGTTTTTAAATCCGAAAATATAGATGAGATATTAACAACAATAAGTACACACACAAATTTTTCTTACACGAGAAAAGAAAATAAAATTATCATCAAAAATCATCAATAATCTTTTTTAATATGTAAAACTGAAGCTTTAAATTAATTAACTAACATCAAACTCAAATACGAATGAAAAACAAACTACTGAAACGAATTGAAACAATGTTTCGAGGGAAAATGAAATTTTGCGCTGTTATGCTGGTCTTTTTTGTGACTAGTAGTTTTACTTCTGATTATATTGAAAATCAGAGAATTACTTTAAACTTAAAAAATGTAACCTTAAAAAAGATGTTTGATACAATTTCATCGAGTACAGGTTATAATTTCTTTTATGAAAAGTCAGAAATAGCCATTGATGCTAAAATTAGCGTAAATGTAAAAGATGAGTATCTTGAAAACACATTGACACAAGTATTTTCGGATTTTAATTATGAATACAAAATTGTTTCAAAGCAGATAATTGTAATTAATCCAAAAATGTCAAATGACGTTCTGAAATTAAAGGAAAATATATTAAAAAGCGAAAAACAACAATACAAAATCTCAGGAAAAATATTAGACGAAAATGGACAACCACTTCCTGGAGCAAATATTCAAGTAAAAGGATTGCAAAAAGGTACAACATCTGATTTTGATGGTTTGTTTGAGCTTGAATTGGAAGATGACGCTGCTATTTTAGTGATATCTTTTGTTGGTTATTTAAATCAGGAAATAGATATTAAAGGAAAAACATCAATTATAGTTTCACTTAAACCAGATAACATGGTCTTAGATGAAGTTCTAGTTGTGGGATATGGAAAACTTGCTAAAAAACGAGTAACTGGTGCTGTCTCTTCTATTTCTTCACAGCAAATTTCCACTATTCCAGTTGTTAGTTTAGAAAATGCGATTATCGGACAAGTAGCTGGGGTACAAGTTCAAGAAACAACAGGAGAACCTGGAGCAAGTCCAAGTATAAGGATTCGTGGTACAGGTTCTATTTCAGCCGGAAACGATCCTTTATTTGTTGTTGATGGTATTCCGGTTTCCAAAAGTTCAACAAGTGTAGATTCACAAGGAGAATTATCAAGAAGGGTTGGCTCATTTCAACAACCAGCGGCGAATCCTTTAGCAACCATTAATCCCAATGATATTGCATCAATAGAAATATTAAAAGATGCATCCGCTGCTGCAATTTATGGATCAAGGGGAGGCAATGGTGTTATCATGATAACAACTAAAAAAGGTACAACTAATGAAGAGGGACTATTTTCGTTCAATTCATTTTATGGGATTCAAAATGTGGCAAATAAGGTAGATTTAATGAATTCCGAAGAATTAATTGATTTTACACGTGACGCCCGTAATAATAATTATCTGTCATCAGTACCAGGCGCTTCAATAAACGATCCGATTGGTCCTGGAGACAGAGGCAATGCGAATTATGAAATGCCAGAATCCTTTTTAAATTGGGACGGAACTGATACTGATTGGCAAGATTTAATTTTTAGAGCTGCTCCAATGCAAAGCTATAATTTTTCTTACGCTTCCCCTATAAAAAATAAAACAAGTTTTTATGTATCTGGCGGCTATTTTAGTCAAGATGGAATTATAGAAAAATCTGGTTTTGAGAGATATACCTTATTGGCTACAATCCATAGTCAATTAACAGAAAAGTTAAATTTAGATATGAGGCTAGCTCCTACATTAACCGATAATCAAAAGCAGCCTGCAAATGCGCCTTATTTTGCAAGACCTCCTGGGATTATTTATTCTGCATTGGTGCATTCTCCTACTGTAAAACCCTACAATGACGACGGGACAATTAATCAGACCAATAACACATCTCACTTAGGAGGCGGAACTACAAGCGCCAGTAATCCATTGGCAATTACAGAGGCTGTAGATGATCAGTTATTTCAATTTCAAAATCAAGCATCTATTGGGTTGTCTTATTCTATAACGCCAGATTTAATTTTTAAGACCTTTGGAGGTTCTTACATCAATATTTTTAATCGTGATTTTTATAGAGCAAATTCATTGCTTTTCAGAGAGGCTACTAAAGGAGAATCATATGCTCAAGCATCTGCTTCAACAGATATGAACTATTTATGGGAAAACACATTGAACTATGAAAAAGAAATGGGAAGCCATTACATTAACGCCTTAGCAGGTTATTCTATTCAGAAAGATAAAATAAATGTTTCGCAAGTGGCAGCAGATAATTTTCCAGATGACCAAGTACATACAATAAGTGGAGGACAGGTGTTTGCAGGCACATCAATTGAAGAAGAATGGTCATTGGTTTCTGCTTTTTTAAGAGGTACTTATAGTTTTAAAGATAAATATCTTTTTACGGGTACAATGAGATCTGATAGATCTTCTCGTTTTGGTAAAGACAACCAAACAGGCTATTTTCCTTCATTTTCATTAGGTTGGAGGATGCATGAAGAAGCGTTTATGAGTTCTGTAGAGTCAATCTCTGAGTTGAAAATTCGCTTAAGTTGGGGACAAACCGGAAACTTTGAGATTCCTAATTATGGGTCAGTAGGGTTATTGAGTTCTTCAAATTATAACTTTAACGGTAACGAAGCAAATGGTATAATTCAATCTACAATTCCAAATCCAAAACTTACTTGGGAAAAATCAGTTCAAACAGATTTTGGTATTGAATTGGGGATGTTTAATAATCGATTATTTTTATTAGCCGATTATTATAAAACAATAACCTCCGACTTGTTGTTGAATGTAAGTATAACTTCAGTATCTGGATTTAACACTGTTTTACAGAATTTAGGTGAGGTAGAAAATAAAGGATTTGAAATTGCATTGAAATCTAGAAATTTTGTAAAAGCATTTACTTGGGACACTGATATCAATTTTTCGACCAATAAAAATGAAGTTTTAGCATTGAATGCTAAAAATGAACCTATTTTTTCTAGTGGAGGTGCAGGCGTTAGACATATTACACGTGTTGGAGATCCGATAGGAAGTTATTATGGTTATGTTGTGGACGGAATATATCAAAATCAAGAAGATATTGCAAATTCTCCTGTTGACACACAAGCTCCCAAACCAGCTCCTGGAGATCTTAAATTTAAAGATATTGATGGTGATGGAAAAATCACCCCTGCAGACAGAACTGTAACAGGGAGTTATTTTCCTGATTTTACTTGGGGAATCACAAACAGCTTTGGGTTTAAAGGTGTTGATCTAAGCTTTATCATTCAAGGAGTAGAGGGCAATGAAATATTAAACCTTACAGGAAGACATTTAAGCAATGGTGAAGGAAACTTTAACTCATATGCAGTATGGAATGAAAGATGGAGATCAGCCGAAGATCCTGGTAATGGATTTATTCCAAGAGCAGACAGAGAATCAGGAAGACATGGGAATAACCAGAGGCCTTCTTCTTTTCAAGTTGAAGACGGTTCTTTTATTCGACTTAGAAATATAACCTTAGGGTATACTTTTCCTGAAAAAACTTTTTCAAAAGGAAATATAGATAAATTAAGATTATATATCACAGGAAATAATTTATTTACAATCACGGATTATTTAGGTTACAACCCTGAAGTAAGCAATATTGCAGGTAGTTTAACACCTGGTGAGGATTATGGAGCATATCCATTGAATAAAACCATTGTATTCGGGGTAAACCTTAATTTTTAATTCAAAAGCCTAAGACAAATGAAAAAAACAATCATATATATAATTATGGTAATAGCATTTACTGCATGCAGTGATGATTTTACAGATTTAGCGCCAGTTTCTAATCGTAATGAGGCAAATTTTTACAATACTGCCAACGATTTTATTTTTGGGATAAATGCAAGTTATCGAGGTTTGCAATCTACGGATGTTTATGGGCGCGCCTATTGGACAATGTTTGAAATGCGCGGAGATAATACCGACCAAGGCCCTGATCAAACAGGATTGGCCAGTCAATTTACAGTACTCAATACGTTTACTGAAGATGCTTTAAATGAGCAAGTAGATGCTGCATGGAGAGGATCCTACAAGGTAATCGCCAATTGTAATGTGATACTTAGCAGGATTGATGCTGTAGATATGGATAGTTCGCTTAAAGGCAGACTTATTGGTGAAGCATTATTTCTAAGATCATTAATGTATTACAATCTTGCAATTGCCTTTGGAAATATTCCATTGCAATTAACACCTTTTATCCCTGGTGAACAATTGACGCAAGTTACCGCTGCTGAAGTATATAATCAATTGGTTATAGATTTAAAAGTAGCAGAAGGTAATCTTAGTCAATCCTATGCTGCATCTGATGCTGGGAGGGCTACAAAAGGGGCGGCTGCCACGTTGTTAGCAAAGGTTTATCTAACTCTTGGAGATAAAGGGAATGCAGAAACTGTTTTAAAACGAATTATGAATACCTATAACTATAGCTTATTAACCAACTATTCAAGTTTGTGGGGTAAGGCAAATGAAAATAATGCCGAATCTATATTTGAAGTACAATATTTAAGTGGTGGTATTGGTCAAGGAAGTGCTTTTAGCAACGATTTTTCGCCAAATGCTTTTTTACAAAATGGACAAGGGTTTGGCAGAAATAGACCTACTTCATCCATGCAAAATGCTTACGAAGCAAATGATAATAGGTTTACTACCTCTATGGGGACTTCTTGGATCAATGCTACAGGTGGTGTTACTGTTGCCAATTATGTCAAAAAATATTTCAGTAATCCCCCAAAAGAAAATGATTCTGATATAAATTTTGTTGTATTTAGATATGCCGACGTATTATTAATGTTAGCAGAAGCTTTAGGGGAAACACCAGAAAGTTATGGATATATTAATACTGTTAGATCTCGAGCAGGTTTACCAAACATTAATTCTTCAACAAGTGGAACATTCGCAGAGAAATTATTGCATGAAAGGCGGGTAGAATTAGCCTTTGAAAATCATAGATGGGCAGATTTAAAAAGATTTGGGGTTGCCAAACAGAAGATCAACATTGCGGAACCTTTTATACCACAAACAGCTGTAAGAGAGTTGTTTTTTATCCCGCAAAGAGAAATGGACATCAACAAAAATTTTGTACAAAATAATCAATAAATTCTAATTTAATTTTAAATAATTTTCTAACAATAAAACAGCAAGTATTATGACTTATAAGTTCAAATTACATCTAATAATGAATATACTGCTGTTTTGTTGTATAGGAAATATAGAGGCACAAAATAAAATGGATAAAAAATTAAATATAATTGTTTTCGGAGCACATCCTGATGATTGCGATAATAAAATTGGGGGTACAGCGGCACTTTTTGCTGAAATGGGGCACAATGTAAAGTTTGTATCTGTTACTAATGGAGATGCCGGGCATTTTGAAAAAGGAGGTGGAGCTCTTGCGAAAATAAGAAGAGCTGAAGCTGAAGCTGCGGCAATACGATTGGGTATAAAAGCTTATACCGTTTTAGACAATCACGATGGAGAGCTCTTTCCTACTTTGGATGTAAGACATCAAATAATTAGAGAAATAAGAAATTGGAATGCTGATGTTGTGCTTACGCACAGACCGGTTGATTACCATCCTGACCACAGGTATACAGGTGTTTTGGTACAAGATGCAGCTTATTTGGTAATTGTTCCTAATGTGGTTTCAGATACACCACCACTTGAAAAAAACCCAGTATTCCTTTATTTACAAGATCATTTTCAAAAGCCTTATCCTTTTCAAGTCGACATTACAGTTGACATCACAAAAACATTTAATAAAAAAATGAGTGGTATGGATGCACATCAATCACAGTTTTATGAGTGGTTACCGTGGACAGAAGGTGATTTGGCTAATGTGCCAAAAGAAGAATCTAAGAAAATGGCTTATCTAACGACAAATTGGACAGGAAAAATATCCCCAGAAGTTAGACAATCTCTTATTAAATGGTATGGCAAAGAAATTGGAAATGCTGCTATACATGCTGAATCTTTTGAGATCTGTGAATATGGAAAACAACCAACAGATGAAGAAATAAGAGCACTTTTTCCAATGTTAAAATCTAATAAATAATATCATGAAAAAAACAACTTTATTTTTCCTCCTGTTACTTACAGGGGTGTTTACGAATGCGCAAGATTCTTTAGAAAAGCCTTTAAAAATAATCGCATTTGGAGCACATCCAGATGATTGTGACGCAAAATTTGGAGGTACAGCAGCATTGTATGCTAAGATGGGCCATAAAGTAAAATTCGTTTCACTTACTAATGGTGACGCTGGACACCAAAGTGAAGGCGGTGGTGCCTTGGGTAAAAGACGACGTGCTGAAGCTCAGAAGGCTGGTGAAATTTTAGGCATAACCTATGATGTATTGGACAACCATGATGCAGAGTTGATACCAACCTTAAAAGTAAGACATGAAGTTATCAGAAAAATACGTGAATGGGATGCTGATATAGTACTTGGTTTGCGTCCTAATGATTATCATCCTGATCACAGAAATGCAGGAATTGCAGTTCAAGACGCGGCCTATTTGGTCATAGTTCCTAATGTGACTCCAGATACTGCGCCACTAGAAAAGAATCCTGTTTTTATCTATATGAGAGATAATTTTAAAAAGCCATATCCCTTTTCAAAAGATATTGCTGTTATTATTGATAGTACTGTAGATCAGAAAATTAAATCCCTTGCGGCACACGAATCTCAAATGTTTGAATGGTTACCTTGGGTAAGTGGCAATATTAATAACGTTCCAAAAGAAGATCAAGAAAGATTAGATTGGTTAAAAGATCATTATGCACCAGAAATAAAATGGTCTGATAGCGATGTTGCTGCGGTAAAAAAGTGGTACCCTAATTTTAAAAGTTCAGATGCCAAGTATATTGAGTTTTTTGAAATATGTGAATACGGAAAGCAACCTACAGAGTTAGAAATAAAAAAACTTTTTCCAATGTTAGGTGGAAAATAGGAGTATAAATTTTAAATGATAGAATAATTTTAAACCCATAAAAAGTGAAAAAAGCCATTACTAAAAACAAAATTTACTACCATATTATTGCCTTAGTGATGTTAATCTTTTTTGTGATATCATTTATTACCAACATTCTTAATTCAATAATTGTAGATGTCAGAACAAGTTTTGATTTAAGTCTAACACTGACTGGTTTGTTGCCTTTTTCATTCTTTATTGCTTATGGAATAATGTCTATTCCTGCTGGATTTCTATCTGAAAAATATAGCGATAAAAAATTATTGTCCATTTCTTTTTCAGTAATGGTATTGGCGTCAATACTCTTTGTTATGTTTCCTGGCTATGCAGTTTTTAGTTTAACGTTATTTAGTTTAGGATGCTGTATGGCTGTTTTACAAGTTGTCATCAACCCAATGTTGCGGATTGCTGGTGGTGAAGAGCATTTTGCATTCAACTCAGTATTGGCACAACTCGTTTTTGGTCTTGCTTCATTTGCCAGTCCATTTTTATATCAAAGTTTAGTGGTCAATAGTGCAGAAGACAAAAATCAAATAGTAAGTTTCTTAACAAGTATGGTTCCTGAGAATCTTCCATGGGTATCTCTTTATGTTGTTTTTTCTCTTATATGCTTAGTTTTAGTCTTTATTGTCTTAGCAACAAAATACCCTAATTTTGAAAAGAATGAAGAAGAACGTGCTGGTGATTCAGGTTCCTATTTGAGCCTATTAAAAAACAAATGGACATTGCTTTACTTTGCCTCCATATTTTGTTATGTTGGCATAGAACAAGGGATTGGTAATTGGATTTCACAATTTCTATTACAATATCATGGTTTTGATTCACAAACGACCGGAGCGAATACAGTTGCTTATTTTTGGGCAATGTTAACTGTTGGGTGCTTGCTGGGATTGCTGCTTTTAAAAGTAATGGATAGCCGAAAACTTTTAATATTGGCATCATTGGCAACAATTACTTGTTTGATATTTGCATTGACAGGAAGTTCAAAAGTATCCTTAATTTCATTTCCTCTTGTTGGGTTTTTCATCTCCGTAATGTGGTCAATAATCTTTTCTTTGGCCTTGAATTCGGTAAAAACCCATCACGGTTCTCTATCTGGTATACTATGTACAGGAATTGCTGGCGGCGCGATTGTCCCTTTTATTGTTGGCTGGTTAGGAGAATTAACAAGTCTCAAAACAGGAATGTTTTTTTTGATACTTCCATTGATTTTTATATTAAGCATTGGTTTTTGGGCATCTCCATTAATAAATAATAAAACTATAAACCTTAAAAAATCTCAGCAATTATTATGAACAGTGCATTGTTAGGAATAGATATTGGCGGTACAAATCTAAATGTTGGACGTGTTGAAAATGGTAAAGTCACAGAAGAAACTTTTAAGGCAGTTGATAAAATCGCTTCCAAGGAAGGAATACTTTCTTCCCTTTTTGAGGCCATTGACAGCGTTATTAAACCAAATATTGTTGGCATAGGTGTCGGCGTTCCAGGGGTAGTTGATCCATTAACCGGGATTATTTATGATATACAAAATATCCCAGCTTGGGAAGAAGTGGCCTTAAAAGATATCTTAGAACAACGATATAACTTGCCGGTTTCAATAAATAATGATGCAAATTGTTTCGCTTTAGGAGAAAAAATATTTGGAAAGGGCAAAAATTATGAAAACTTTATTGGTCTTTCAATTGGCACCGGTATTGGAGCAGGTGTTATTATTAATAACCGCATATATAATGGTGTTCTTTGCGGCGCTGGGGAAGTTGGTATGTTAGCTTATAAAGATAGTATTATAGAAGATTATGCAGGTAGTTTTTTCTTTTCCAAGAAACACAATACTACCGCTAAAGAGATAAGTATAAAGGCCAAAAATGGTGATGAAAGCGCACTAAAATTATTTGATGAATTTGGCTTACATGTTGGAGAAGCCATAAAGGCAATTTTATATATGTTTGCTCCAGAAGCTATTATTTTAGGGGGCTCTATCAGTAAGTCTTTTCCGCTTTTTAAGAATTCATTGGAAATATCATTGAATACGTTCGCCTATCAAAAACAACTACAAAATTTTAAAATTGAAATATCAAATCAATCTGGAGTAGCTATTTTAGGAGCTGCATCTCTTTGTTTGCAAAAGTTTAAATAACCTTATAAACAACAAACATGAAAATTAAATTTCTTTTATTGTCGCTATTGTTTCAAATAATAGTGGTAAAAGCTAGTATTGCAAAACAAATTCCTATTAAATTAGAAAATAATATAATTGGGGCACCAATTACAATTGGGATCCCTTTTCCTAAAGGTGAATTATTTTCTGTTGACAACATACGATTATTAGATAGTAATGGAAAAGAAATTGCTTGTCAAACCACTGAAGTATCTTCATGGCAACCTGCTGATGATAGTATTAAGTGGATATGGGTATTTTTCTTTTCAGAAAAAACGTCAGATTATGTTTTAGAGTATGGTAATGGCGTTGCACCAATACAGGCAAAAGAACGAATTGTGTCAACAAACAATATGCGACCTAGAGGGGGTATTACTATAAATACAGGACCTTTGTTGTTTAGTATTCATAAAATGGGGAATGGATTTATAGATGAAGTTCATTTAGATTTAAATAAAGACGGTAAATTTAGTGATGTTGAGCTTATATCATCTTCACCAGAGAATAAAAGAGGTACGTTTTTGGATATTTTGGATGATGCCGGAGTTGACTTGTCCAATTCAATAATTCATCAAGTTTATAGAGAAAAGGGTTCTGGTCCGATGCACAGTATTTTTAGAGTAGAAGGCACATATTTCTATAAACAAAAAGATAATAATACTTCTCCATTTGAAATTAGAATTCACGCATATGCAGGGAAATCGTATATTAAAGTGCTGCATACCTTAACTTATACGGGAATACCTGACAAGCATAAAATTGAGGAGGGAGAACATTATAATATTGCTACCCAAAATGAAAAGATCCTTAGTGAAGATACCACTAAAGACCCTGGCTGGACACAACCGAATGATCAAATATCAGGAAGTGGGCTAACCTTAATTTATCATTTAGATAAAGATAAGCAGGTGCTTGTACCTCTCTATGATGAAGATTGGTCGGTAAAAAATTCAAAAGAAAGAATCATTCAATTCGGTGCTTCTCTTAATGATAAAACGACTTTACTTCAAACAGGTCCTAAACAAAATAACCCATCAGGTATTTCTTCACCAACAGAAAAAATTACTGGCTTTGAAGCAAAAGTGTACCAAAATAATACATCAATTGAATCAGTTCAAAAAGCAAAAGGCTGGATTGATCTCTCAGATGCTACCAAAGGAATTGCTATTGGAATAAAGAATTTCTTTCAAGAGTACCCTAAAGAATTGCAAATTGACCCAACAACAGGTGCAATAACAGGTTATATATGGCCTGCTGATGCTGATCCCATGAGTTTTGAAAGAAAAGACACAAAGCAAGATGGAGATATGTTAGGAAATTTTGCACAAGGAGTTGCCAAAACTACAGAGTTTATTTATTATTTTCATCTCAAAACTTCGGAGAGTGATATAAATAATATTATGGATTATTCTTTAAAATCTCCTGTTGCGCATGCTTCTTCAGAATGGTATACTTCTTCCAAGGTTTATGGCAATATGGCTCCATTTTCTCAGAGACATCCAGAATATGAGAATGCACTACAAAATAAATATGATTGGTGGATTTTCAATCAAAATTGGGAATCCTGGTATGGGATGTTTGACCATGGGGATGGTAAAGCTTATTATTATTATGGAAAATGGTATATGTGGACAAATAATGAGCCAACTGCAGATTTCATGTTGTGGACAAATTTTATGAGAACTGGAGATGCTGAATATTACTATGCTGCCCAAAACATGAGTAAACACACTATGGATGTTGACAATATTCACTGGCCTAAAAAACGAAAATTTATAGGAGATATTAATGACGCGATTGATTATTGGAATTTTGAAGATGAACAAGCATCAACACCATATCTTGGAATAGGAAGAAGACATGGTAATGAACATTGGTCTGCGCTATTAAGTGCCCATGTATGGATCCAAGGCTGGATAGCATCTTATTATATAACAGGAGATATGAGGGCACTAGAAGTAGCAAAAATGACTGGAGACACCTATATAAATAGAATTTGGGGAGATCACGATTTAAGGGGAAGGAGACTTTACCTGTCTATTCTCAATTTAGTTGAAATTTATGACGCCACTAAATTGGAAAAATACAAAAAAGAGCTTGACGAAAGAATTCAAATATTGATTACACTGCAAAAAGAACAAGGAGGTAATCTGATACTTGATAGGTACGGGTATAGTCAAAATTATGTTGCTCAAGGGCTTTATAAATATTGGCAATTAACCAATGACAATAATGTTAAAAAGGCGCTAATAGATCATGCGCGTTGGGTAAAAGATGTACCGCCACTTAATCACGAAATGGAATCTTATTTGGCAACTATTTATCCATTAATTCTGGGATATGAATTTACAGGTAATCGCATTTATTTAGATGAAGCAATTGAAAGGGCTAAAGTACTAAGAGTTGACCTTTTACCTAACAAATTTACAAATCAAAAAGAATACAGTGAAGAATTGTTAAAAATATCTAAATTACCTACAGGTAAAGATGGCGAACGAACTATATGGAAAAATGATAACGGACTAAGGGCCTTTGGTTGGACACACGCCTACAATATTCCTTACCTTTTATATTATTTAGATAAAAATAAATAATGGTAGTGAAATCTAAAGAATGTAAATATGATTAAATATTCTCAACCAGGTGCTTTTGAAGATACACGATTTGAAAAGACACACAATGTCGTTTTTTTAAATTCAGTAGAAGGTTCAATTTGTGTTGCGCAAGAGATTGCTAATTTAATCAAAAGCAAACAAGAAAAAAATAAACTTTGTGTTTTGGGGCTTGCAACAGGCTCGTCTCCGATAAAGGTTTATGAAGAGTTGGTTCGCATGCATAAAGAGGACGGATTAAGTTTTTACAATGTAATCACTTTTAATTTGGATGAATATTATCCAATGGGAAAAAAAAGTGTGTACAGTTACCATTATTTTATGCACCAACATTTATTTAATCATATAGATATTAATCCTGAAAACATTAATATTCCAAACGGTGCAATATCACAAGATGAATTGCACCAATATTGTATAGATTATGATTTGAAAATTAAAGATTGTGGTGGGTTGGATTTTCAGCTTTTAGGAATAGGGAGAACTGGCCATATTGGTTTTAACGAACCTGGGTCTCATTATAATTCAGGAACGAGAAGCATAACTCTGGATCATTTAACACGAGTTGATGCGGCTCCTTCTTTTTTGGGAATAGATAATGTTCCTAAAAAAGCAATTACAATGGGTATAGGCACCGTTAAAAAGGCAAAGAGAGTTGTGTTATTGGCATGGGGTCATAATAAGGCAGTTATTGTAAAAAAAACCATTGAAGGAGAGATTACTTCCGAAGTGCCTGCAACGTATTTACAGGAACATCATAATACAACTTTCATTTTAAATGACGAAGCTGCACAGGAATTAACAAGATTAAAGACGCCTTGGCTTGTAGGCCCATGTGCTTGGACGGAGGATCTAATAAGCAAAGCTATAGTTTGGTTATGCGATTTAACCCAAAAGTCAATTTTGAAACTAACGGACAAAGATTATAATGACAATGGGATGTCCAGTTTACTTTCTCAAGAAGGAACCGCCTACGACATAAACATTAAAATGTTTAACAAACTACAACATACCATTACAGGCTGGCCGGGAGGCAAACCTGATTCAGATGATTCCTCAAGGCCAGAAAGAGCCAATCCACGTAAGAAAAGAATTATTATATTTAGTCCGCATCCAGATGATGATGTTATTTCAATGGGAGGAACATTCGATCGATTGGTGGAACAAGGGCACGAAGTGCATGTAGCCTATCAAACATCCGGTAATATTGCTGTTTCCGATCATGAAGCTTTAAAATATGCTGAAATAATCAAAGACATCGTGCCATCTGATCCCAATATTGATTTATTGATTAAAAAAATAAATTCAAAGAAAATTGATGTTGAAGACGATCTTGAAATAAGGAAATTAAAAGGACTTATAAGAAAAAGAGAATCGTTGGCAGCTACTCGTTTTTTAGGCGTTCCTGATAAAAATGTACACTTTTTAAATCTTCCTTTTTATGAAACAGGCACAATCAAAAAGAATACTATTGGACAAATTGACATACATATTGTTACCGATTTAATAGCTAAAATAAAGCCCCATCAAATTTATGCTGCAGGTGATTTAGCAGATCCACATGGTACACAAAAAGTATGTTTTGATTTGATATTAGCTGCCCTTGAAATTCTGAAATCTCAAAAACACATGGATGATTGCTGGATATGGTTGTATAGGGGTGCTTGGCATGAATGGGATATTGATCAAATAGACATGGTGGTTCCAATGAGCCCTGACCAGGTTTTGAAAAAGCGAAAAGCCATTTTTTATCATGAATCCCAAAAGGACGGTGTTATGTTTCAAGGCAATGATACCCGGGAATTTTGGGTAAGGGCTGAAGAAAGAAATAACGAAACAGCTCGGAAATACCATCAACTTGGACTGGCAGATTATGCTGCTTTAGAGGCCTTTAAAAGATATCATTATTAAAATTAATGTAAACCCTCTTTGAAGCAAAAAATTGAAGGGAAATAATTGGAATTATTCAATAAATCAAATGTGATTACGACTAATAAATATTTTTTAGGATGGTGTAAATGGCCTATCTAAGTTGTCCAGATATTCTTGAAAAAATTAAATTATATAAAACTAATAAAACAATAAATCAAAATGGCCTCCACTTCAGCTAAAATAGACACTATTAATATGAAATTGATTATTGCAGGCCTGCTCATTTTTTTTGGAATTATTTTTTTTATTGATCTTCAGCCCGGAAAACCGGAAGTAACGTATACAGCAGCAATTGCACTTCTCATGGCCTTTTGGTGGATAAGCGAAGCCTTGCCCATTGGAGTAACCTCACTTTTGCCAATAGTGTTATTTCCTGCCTTAGGTGTTTTAGATGGCAATGTTGTATCTAATGCTTATATAAATTATGTCATTTTTTTATTTATTGGTGGTTTTATTATGGCTTTGGCTATGGAAAAATGGGATCTTCATAAAAGAATTGCATTAAAAGTACTGTCAATTGTGGGAGGTAGTCCCTTTATGATTTTGTTGGGATTTATGTCTTCTTCAGCATTTTTATCAATGTGGATGTCAAATACAGCCACGGCCATGATGATGTTGCCTATCGCGTTTTCAGTAATTGATGCTTTAGAGGAAGAGCATGGAGAGGGAAAAATAGGCTCTTTTGCATCAGGATTATTGCTAGCTATTGCTTACTCTTGTTCAATAGGTGGTGTATCAACTTTGGTTGGAACTCCTCCAAACCTTTCGTTTTTAAGAATTTTCGCAATTATTTTTCCTGAAGCTCCTGAAATATCATTTGGACAGTGGATAATTTTTGCTTTTCCAATTGCATTTATAATATTTATTTTTACGCTATTTTTAATCTATTTTATTTTTAAACCAAAAGAAAAAATTGAAGAATTGGATAAATCATTCTTTAGGAATAAATATAAAGCCTTGGGTAAAGTAACAATAGAACAAAAACGCGTATTTATATTATTTGCCACTTTAGCTGCTTTATGGGTATTTAGATCAGACTTAAATCTAGGATTTATTATGATTCCGGTATGGGGTTCGTTATTTAAAAATCCCCAATTTATTAATGACGGCACTGTAGCAATTTTTGTTGCTGTATTGTTATTTATTATTCCATCAACTAAAAAAAATGAAGCTTTGGTTAATTGGAAAATAACTTTAAAAATTCCTTGGCATATTGTGTTTTTATTTGGAGGTGGTTTTGCTTTGGCAACTGGATTTGTAGATTCAGGGTTGTCAAATTATATTGGTGGTCTTTTGGCAGGAGCCGCAAATCTTTCCCCAACAATGCTTGTCGGATCTTTAACACTAATGATGTCATTATTAACGGAGTTTACATCGAATACAGCTACAACTGAAATGATGCTGCCAATAATATCTGGCTTGGCAACAGAAATTAAATTAAACCCATTATTATTAATGTTACCAATTACACTAGCCGCATCAATGGCATTTATGTTTCCCATTGCAACTCCCCCAAACGCAATAGTTTTTGGTGCAGGAAAATTAAAAATGATTGATATGATCAAAACAGGTTTTCTAATTAACTTTTTTGCTGTAGTTGTTATTACTGTAGCTACTTTAATTTGGGGCACAATCATTTTTGATATTGATCCAAATATATATCCCGAATGGGCTAAACAAGCTATAACAAATACAGCGAATTAAATTAAAATCATATGATAGTCTTTTAAAATTTTATTTGATCAGATTCTGAATTGAGTACCTCGTTTTTACTTTTCTTTGAATGCTTAGCTCTGAACGCTTACCATTTACGGTGATTCTTAGATAAATATTGGTTTTTTGGTGACTGTCGGTTTTACATCTTTTGATATAAAATAATTGAGAGAACGAATTTTTCATATTTTTTAGCAATTATAATAGTATAAATATACACAAAAAAAATAAAGTGACCTCTCGGAGCACCAATAAAATCAATATGTCCAGAACAATTCGGGGTCAGTTGGGATTTTTTTTCAACTGACCCCGAATTGGCCCCTTTTTATATGGTTTTATATGGTGTTTTTTGGTATTTCGACAAAATTAAAAAGCCCGTAAACATAATGTTTACGGGCTTTTGTTGAGATTTGATGTTTTCTCAGCGGAGAAAGAGGGATTCGAACTTATTTAAGTATATTTATCTTAGAATGTTGATTTATACACTATTTAATAGGTAATCAACTGATTTTTGTTTATCATTGTACATCAAACAGACAATCATAAACAAAAGATATAGCACCTAAAATAGCACCCGTATAAAATATGCACCATTCTTTTAAATTAAAATATCCAAATGGGGATAAAGAAACTTTAATATATTTTGCTTCCTTTTTTAAAAATGAAGGAAAATCCTTTATCTATTCTACAGGAGAGAAAATTCATCCAAATCAATGGGATTTAAAAGATAAGCAACCCATAAATTTATTTGGTCGAGATAGTGAAGCGAAAAACAGAAAATCTATAAATAATGAGCTATCTAAATATTCTAATAAATTTACAGAAGTTGTAAATAGGTATAAAACTATTAATGAAGAATTAACGCTTGATAAACTAAAAGATGAATTTAATGTAGAGTTTAAAAACAGTGTAAGTAGAGCGAATGATTTTTTTAATGTGTATGAAGTTTTCTTAGATGAAAAGCGAGCAGATCAAACTGATTTAGCAAATAGTGCATCAACAATAAAACGATATGAATATAATAAAACTCTTTTAGAATTATTTGTAGAGAAAACAAGTTTTAATT
>CAMDPE010000007.1 GCA_945903795.1 Lutibacter flavus
AGTTTTTCTATTTACCCCATAATAGTTGAGTTTAATTCATTTTATTTGTTGTTTCAAAGAAGATAAAAATTTGTGAAAATGAAACGAGCATTACAACATTTGACACACAACCGAATGATTAATAGTGAACAGCATCTTTTCCCACAAAAAAATAAAAATTAAGCAGATGAAACGAGCATTACAAATTTTGATGTGCAATGGAATGATTCATAGCGAACAGCATCTGCTCCCAATAAAAAAATAAAAATTAAGCAGATGAAACGTATTGCCATACTGGCCTCAGGATCCGGCACCAATGCTGAAAACATCATCAACTATTTTAAAAACAGCGATGCGATTTCGGTGGATTTGGTATTGTCCAATAAAAAAGAAGCCAAAGTTTTAGAACGCGCCACCAGATTAAAAATACCAAACAGAAGTTTTGACAAAAATGATTTTGTGGAGACCGATGAAGTGTTAAATCTTTTGAAAGAAAATGCAGATTATGTAATTCTGGCGGGATTTTTATGGAAAATTCCTACAAAAATTATTGAAGCTTTTCCGAATAAAATCATCAATATTCATCCTGCTTTGTTGCCAAAATATGGCGGAAAGGGTATGTACGGAATGCTTGTGCACAATGCCGTAGTTGAAAATAAGGAAAAACAAACCGGCATTACCATTCATTATGTGAATGAAAATTATGATGAAGGCGCCATTATTTTTCAGAAAAGTTTTGTGGTTTTGGAAAGCGATTCTGCAGATGACGTTGCCGAAAAAATTCATAAATTAGAATATGAATACTTTCCGACAGTGATTGAAAAAGTGATTTTAGAAAATGGCCGATAAACCCAAAGTACATATTTATACCGACGGCGCCTGCAGCGGAAATCCGGGTCCGGGCGGCTACGGAATTGTGATGGAATGGGTTGGTAAACGCTACCGAAAAGAGTTTTCTGAAGGCTATAAAAAAACCACCAACAACCGCATGGAATTGTTGGCGGTAATTGTTGCGCTTGAAAACATGAAAACCACAGATGTGGATATCACTATTTTTTCCGATTCAAAATATGTGGTGGATGCCGTTGAAAAAAAATGGCTGTTTGGCTGGTATAAAAAGCAATTTAAAGGCGTTAAAAATCCCGATTTGTGGAAACGATTTTTAGCCATCTACAATCCGAATAACACAAAATTTGAATGGGTAAAAGGGCACAACAACCATATGCAAAATGAACGTTGTGATGTGTTGGCTGTTGAAGCTGCAAAAACGGGAAATCTTAAGGAAGATACTGGTTATATCAATCAGGAAAAACCTCTTTTTTAATAAATTTCACCCTTCACAGAACTTTTCTGATTCCTATAAAAACGAATATCATAGCCGTATATCCAATAAAAAAAGGAATGATAAATGTTACCCATCCCAACACCAGCATTATGGAAATAATGAGCAACTGAAATCCCAGTCCGAAAGTGGAAACTGCTGTCATAAACAATTTGTGAAAAGGTTTGCTGCCTGTCGCTTTCTTGTCCAAAAAATAGATTGTTTTGTCGAAAACGCCGTAAAGTAACTTATAAAGCGCAAAAAGAAAATTCACATTTCGCTGATTTTCTCCTTCTAAAGCGATGGGTGTTTTATCTTCAAAAACGCGACTTGTGGTATCGCCATTAAACTTGTTTCTTAAAATAACGTAATAATAATTGTACAAAGTTCCCTGCAACTGAATGCCCACAAAAGCGAGCAAGGCATAAATTAAAAGAGAATCGGTGATGTGCCAAAGCGCCAAAAAAATGAAGAAATTTAAAATGATATCGGCAACTGAGTCAAAATAGCGTCCGGTATAAGAAGGTGTCTTTTTTATGCGCGCCAATTCTCCGTCGGCAGCATCCAGAACAGATTTTAAAATCAGAAAAAAAGCGGCTGCCCAATAATAACCATAAAGCATACAGGCAATGGCAATCAATCCCGAAATGATAAACAAAACAGTCACTTGAACAGGCGTAAATGAAGTTTTTTTGAGTGAATTTGCAATGAGTCTTGCGGCGGGTCTTCCATAATCAGAAAGATCGATGAATTTGTGGTTTTTAGGTAATTTAGACATGTTGCTATTTTCTACTGAGCATTTTTAATGACTTAGTTTCCTAAACTTTAAAACAGCACATTTTATGAGCGGCAAATATACGCTTTATTATTTTTTAACAGAAGAAGGACAGAAGGCCGAGTTATGGCTGTTTATAAAATTTTACATGAAGATTTATTGTCTAGCTGTATCAAAGCTTTGCAGTTTGTTGAGCAATTCCTGAATGCTTACTGGTGCATTGTTGTGGTCAAATTCAAAAGCGTAAAGTTCGCCGTTTAGGTTAAGTTCAAACTCCCCTTTTATGGCTTTGTCCACCGCAAGATCATCGATGGAAATATTGCTTTTCAGCACATTAAAATCAATTTTTTTGACCATTTTAATTACTTCATTTAGTTGATTTTCAGTCAATTCAATTTGATGAGTTTCATTGTTTTCAGTAATTTCCAATAAATTGTTTTCCAGTTGAATGGCCAATTGAAAACCCCTTGTTTGTGCTGAATAATTAAGTGAAACAGCGTCTTTTATATCCTGGCTTTTGCAAGAAGTTATAGATACAAGCAGTAAAATTAAAGTCATTTTAAAAAGTTTCATTTTCTTAGATTTAAAAATTAAAGTTATAAAAAAAGGTGCTGAAAAGCACCTTTTTAATTTTTTAAAATTTATTACTGCACGAAGCTTACTCTTGAACCGCCGACAGCAAAAATAGTTCGCATTCTGTCGTTTTGACCTTTTGTAAACACATTCATACAGGCATCGTCAGTATAATCCATATAGTTCATGGTCATATCAGCAGACTGACAATGAACAGTTGGATAAGTTGGACAACCATAATTTGCTCTGTCTGAAGACGGTGTGTCTAAAACAAAATCGTCTTGTCTGCATCCTCCATCACCCCAAATATGACGTAGGTTTAACCAGTGACCAACTTCGTGAGTTGCTGTTCTTCCTAAGCCATAAGCACCACTTGTAACTCCAAAATATTGCGGAGAAATTACGACACCATCTGTAGCAGCGTTACCGCCCGGAAATTGTGCATAACCTAAAATACCGCCACCAATGTTGCACACCCAAAAGTTTAAATAACCTGCTACAGGAGGATACTTTGTTTTTACTGAAGTATTCGTTCCCCAAGTTGCTGTTGCATCAGCATATCTTTTAATATTTGTGCTATTTAAAGTGAAATTAATATTGGTATTGGCTGCGACACTTCTAAAAACTGAAGGAATATCCAAGTAATTAGTATCATTAAAATCGTTGTTTAAAACTGTGATTTGTGAATTAATTTGAGCGTCACTAATGTTTTGTGCAGAATTGCTATAAATAACGTGCACATAAACAGGAATAGTAACTGTCCCAGAATAAGGCGTTGGAGGAGGAGGTGTTGTGCCGCCACCCGGTTTTCCAGTGGCAGTAACTCCTTTATTGGCGATTAACGTTCTTGTATGTTTTTCAATTTCATACATGCGTTGTTCCAATCCTGGATTTTCCTGTAATTGTCTGTTTAGCACTTGCATGCTGTGGCATTTGTCGCCATTGTTTGCGTCTTTTGTGCTTTTTGCAGAAACGTCATCGGAAGTGTACACATAAAAGTCGCTCATGTCAATAGCGGCTTCTTGGTTTGGAGTTACTTCATCATTATTTTGACAAGCTACAATTGCCAACGCTAAAATAGCAAAAGAAAGAATTAGTTTTTTCATGGTTAATTAGTTTAAGTTTCATTAATAAAAATGGGTAAATCTTAAATTAAAGATGTGCCAATTTATCAATAAAAAGCTAAAAAACAAATAAAAGCTAAAAAATATTGTTAAATAAATGATTGACCAATAAAGTTCTGCAATCTATTTTCACAAATTCATATATTGTTAAATACTTAAGAAAGCATTGTTTTTGCCTTTAACAATGCGCTGTAAAGCACATCAACTTCTTCAAAAGTGTTGTAAAATGAAAAAGAGGCACGAACCGTTCCCGGAATTTTATAAAAATCCATAATAGGTTGTGCACAATGGTGGCCTGTTCTAACTTCTACGCCCAATTTATCTATGATGGTGCCAATATCATACGGGTGAATTTCTCCAATATTGAATGAAATTACGGAAGTTTTATGTTCAGAAGTTCCGTAAATTTTTAACCCTTCAATTTGTGAAAGTTTTTCAGTGGCATACTTTAAAAGGGCAGTTTCATATTCGGCAATGTTGTCAAATCCTATATTGTTTAAATAATCGATGGCCGTTCCAAAAGCAATAACACCGGCAATATTTGGTGTTCCTGCTTCAAATTTATGAGGCAAATCGGCATACGTGGTTTTTTCAAAAGTCACTTCTTTGATCATTTCTCCGCCGCCTTGATACGGTGGCAGTTTGTTGAGCCATACTTCTTTGCCATATAAAATACCAACTCCGGTAGGCCCACATAATTTATGGGCAGAAGCCACATAAAAATCAACATCCAATGCTTGCACATCGGGTTTGATGTGCGGACAAGATTGTGCGCCGTCGATTAAAACCGCTGCGCCAAATTGGTGCGCTTTATCAATAATTTCTTTAATCGGGTTGATGGTTCCCAGCGCATTTGAAACGTGGTTTACAAATACCAGTTTTGTTTTATTCGAAAGCAGTTTGTCGTATTCATTCATCAACAATTCTCCTTCTTGGTTCATAGGAATCACTTTTAAAATGGCTCCGGTGCGTTCGCATAACATTTGCCAGGGAACAATGTTTGAATGGTGTTCCATAGCCGATACGATGAGTTCATCATCTTTTTGCAACAACGAAGTAAAACCGGTGGCCACAATATTGATACTGTGCGTTGTGCCTGCAGTAAAAATAATTTCATAACTTTTTTTGGCATTGAAATGCTGTTGTAATTTTATTCTGGATTGTTCAAAAGCATCGGTCGCCAATTGACTTAGCGTATGAACGCCTCTATGAATATTTGCATTGATGGTGGTATAGTAATTTACAATGCTGTCTATAACAACTTGAGGTTTTTGGCTGGTTGCGGCATTGTCCAAATAAACCAATGGTTTTCCGTTTATTTGCTGATTTAAAATAGGAAAATCGGCCCTGATTTTTTCAATATCTAACATGTTCTTTTTTTAGAATGATTCTAAATACAAAATTACAAAATATTAATGCCTTTTGAATAATTGAGTTGATTTATTTGATTTTGCTTTAAGGATAGAGCGGTCTGTTTGAGCACTCCCGTTTTTTCGGGATGCGAGTAGCGAAAGCCTGACCCGCAGGGGAACGCCCAAAACAAAACATCATAAAGATTAAAAATTACATAATTTATGCACTTCGGCCAAAACCAATGCTTTTTGCTTTTCCGAAAAATCTAAATAATCAAGTGAGTTCGGATTTTTAGAGAGTTCTTTTACCAAAATAATGTCTTTTTCCATCAGCTGAGTTTTTTCCTTTTTTGTTAAGGTAGTTAGGGTGGTTATGGGATATAAGCCATATTTATCAACATTGTTTTTTAATCCGTTATTTGGCGGATAGTCCCAGCTTAACAGCGTTAAGTCAACACACTTTGCATAATCTACTGCATCTTTGGTAAAACGCGTATTGGTGGCCAACCAACCTTGTTTTAAATGGGTGGTTTTTCCTGAATTGTTCCAAACTTTTTGAACATCCAAAAATCGGGAATTGATATATAGCGGAATTCTTACATTACTAACTGCGGAAGGATCTGTATGAAATTTGCATTCAACGGTATAAACATTGCCGTCTTTTTCAGCCAAAACATCTATTTCATGGGTGATGCAGGCTCCTTTTAATATTTCACCAATCTTGGTTTTGTATCCTTTTTCCTTCAGCAGTGCGCTGATTAATCTTTCAAATGGGAAACCGGTTGGACCCAAGTCGAAAATCGCTCTTTTTAAACTGTATTTGGAAGCAGATACACGGTTGTATTTTTTAAGTAAACTAAAGGCTTTTCTATAAATTAAGTTTGATGAAATTCCGTCAAAAAGTTCGGGTTGTATGGCTTCCACAATTTTTTCGATATCCTCGCTCGTTGCGCCGCTATTTTGAAGTGACCTTGAAAGTTTTGGGATTGAAAACGGTTCTAAATCGCCAGAAATTTTTTTAACTACGACTATTTTATTGTCCATATTTTTTATTTTACCAAATCAAATTTAGGATAAAAATAGTTAGTAGGTTCTATTTAGAATCTTAAAACTTCTGTCATTAAACCAAAACGAATGGTGTCAATTTGATGATTGAAGTAAATATTGTAATAGTCCGCACCGTGATAAAACTGAACAAATAACCCAATATCTTCTAAAAATTTTGGATGGTAATAAAAAGTCAGGCTGGCATTTAACCGTTTTAAATCAAAGGTTTCCTGATTATTTACATTATCTAACATCAAGGTAGTTTCTGCCTTTAAAGAGAAATTTGACTTTTGGCTTTTGTTAAAATCACCATCCATTGGGAGTTTATAGGCTAAAAAAGTATTGTGCCAGCGCAATCCGCTATATTTTCCCCTCATTTCATCAAGCATCCAGCTTTTTGGATGGACTTCAAAAGAACTTTTAAAAAACTTGAAAGTATTTAATTGATTGCTGTAAGATGATTTGATAAGGCCTAATTCAAAAAAATTGGTGGCAAAATTACCAGATATCAAGTTTATGTTACCATCTTCATTATAGAAGTTTCCATCCTGGCCGTTTGAATGGTGCGCAAATCGACCGAACAAAGTGAGTTTCTTTGAGGCTTGTTTGTTCCCTGTTAAAAAATAAAATGTTATTTGTGGTATATAGCTCGGCGTTCTTATAGGATTTGATGGTTCATCATACATCCTGATAATAATTTGGCCTGTAAGGACACCCATTAATCTGGAATCCTTGCGTTCCCGAATTTTAAAGCTAGGACTTACATTTGCTTCAAACATAAGCGGTTCTATATTTCCAAAATCAAACGGAAACGTTACGTAGCTATCGCCTTGATTGATCTGTGCCATTTTATCCAGATCTAGGATTGATGTGGCTTCTTCATTCGTTTGCGCCAGCGCAAGGTTAGCAACAAAACCAATGAGAAAGAGTAGGCGGCTATCAAGTTTCATTACAGATAAATTACTTTTACCACTTTTTCCATATCAGATTTTACTAAAAAACTCGCTTTAGAAAAGTTAGGGCGATTTGACATTCCGATGGATTCATAATTTGAAAATCCGATGCCCTCACTTGGCATTGGCAGAAGGAATTTCTTGTCTATTTTTCCGTTTTTGTTTTCATCGTGTAAAATATTTACGGCATAACTCCCTTCAGGTAAATTTGTAAAGGTAAAAGTAGCAGTTCCATTTTTATCAATTTTCGAAATACCTTTTTTAAAATAATTCTTATATTTTTCATCAGGAATGGAGCCGTCTTTATTGTATAACGCAAATAGGATTTCTCCTTTAGTATTCCTGAATCCTTCTGATTTTACTTTTAAGGAGTGGGTTTCTTCAGGAGTTGTTTCACTAAAGGAAAGTATTGTAAAAGTCAGTAATAACAGGGCTGTTTTTTTAATCATTTTTTTATTATTGAATTCATTAATAGACAAACAAATAGCAGAGAATGCTTATAAAATTTGCTCAAACCACTATAAAAATATTATTGCCTTCTTTTACGCCTATGCCTAACAAATCAAAGATTCGTCTTTAGACAGTACATATTTTTCTTAAGTATTTAAATTTAAGTCGTTTTTTGATAACTCCAAACGGCCAGGCCATTCATAATAACGGCATAAATTAAGGTTTTGGTCAGTTGAGGCAAAATATCATTAAAATGGGCACCTTTTAGCATCACCATTCGGGTCACTTGCACAAAATATTTAACCGGATTAAACTCTGTTAAATATTGTG
Organism: Lutibacter flavus; assembly: GCA_945903795.1. Classification (GTDB taxonomy): domain Bacteria; phylum Bacteroidota; class Bacteroidia; order Flavobacteriales; family Flavobacteriaceae; genus Lutibacter; species Lutibacter flavus_A. The sequence continues at coordinate 7,905 of CAMDPE010000007.1, forward strand.
CCCACATCGGCATACTTTCAATGGGCGTAAAAAGTCCGCTCATCAATATAAAAATAACCACAAAAAACCAGGAAATAAACATCGCCTGTTGCTGGGTGTCGGTAAAATTGGAAATAAACAATCCCATTCCCAACACCACCAACAAATAAAATGCCGTGTAAAAATAGATGAGTCCAAGGCTTCCTATAATTGGGACATCAAAAACAACTTTTGCAATGATTAATCCGACTGTTAACAAAACAAATCCCAATATCCAAAATGGAAATAATTTGCCGATGATAAACTGGTTTTTTTTTATGGGCGTTACGTTCATTTGTTCCAAGGTCCCAATTTCTTTTTCACGAACAATATTCATTCCCGATAAAAACAGCGTTATCATCGTAACCAGCAAAACCAATATTCCCGGCACCATAAATGTTTTATAATTTAGGGTTTTATTGTACCAAAACGAAGGAATTGTCACAATATCCTTTGGTGCATTTGCCATATCTGTGGAAGAAGACAAGGCAACTTTGGCTTTTTTGTTAAAATCCTGCACAATTTGGTTGATGTATACATTTTCAACGCCAGCCGCAGCGCCGTCAATGGCATTGATGGCAACAGAAATATCAGTGTTTTTTTGTTTCAATAAATCACGTTCAAAATAGCGGGGAATCTCGAAAATAACATCAATCTTGTCTTTGGCCATCTCGGCATACGCTGCTTTTTTTGAAGAAAATTCCGCAACAACATTAAAGTAAGTTGATGCATCAAACTTCTCGATTAATGCTCTTGAAAAAGAGGTTTTGTCGTGATCTATATAAGAGAATTTTATGTTTTTAATTTCAAATGTTGCGGCATTAGACAAAATCACCAACTGTAAAATTGGCAACACAAAAATAATGGGAAGCATTCCTTTATTTCTAAAAATTTGCCTGAATTCCTTCTGAACGATAAATAGAATTGTTTTCATTTTTTTATTTTTAACTATTTATTCCAGCCTAATTTTATATTTCTTAACGCTTAACGCTATAAAAAAGAGTGTCATCCCAAATAATATCAATGTCTCTTTCCAAATAAAAGCGAGGCCAACGCCTTTCAGCATAATTCCTTTTAAAATAAGGATAAACCATTTTGCCGGAATTATATTGCTGATTACCTGCAAAGGCAGCGGCATACTTGAAATGGGGAAAATAAAACCCGACAATAAAATGGTTGGCAGCATCAATCCCATTAAAGAAATCATCATCGCAGTTTGTTGCGTTGCGGAGACTGTTGAAATTAAAATCCCTAACGATAAGGAAGTGATGATAAACAAAACACTCTCCAATGCCAACAAAAATAAGCTTCCCTGCACAGGCATTTTAAAGATAAAAATACTTAATATCACAATTACAACCGCGTTAATAATGGACAGAAATATATAAGGAATCACTTTCCCTATGATTACCTGAAAAGGTTTTAATGGCGAAACCAATAAGATTTCCATTGTTCCCAATTCTTTTTCACGCGTGATGGAAATTGAGGTCATCATCGCCGATACAAGCATTAAAATAATGGTCATAACGCCTGGAACGAACATAAAAACACTTTTTAATTCGGGATTGTAAACCATTCTCGATTTGGTTTCAATTTGATATTCCAACGTACTGTTTTTGTTAATTTCTTTTTGGTAACTTCCTATGATGGCGCTGATGTAATTGGTGATGGAATTTGCCGTATTGGGATCTGTGGCGTCGGTAATCACATGAACTTTTGCCGCGTTGTCTTTGGTTAAATTTTTCTTGAAATCTTTTTCGAAAACAAGTACGGCAAGCACATTTCCTTTTTGAAAAACAGTTTCAATTTCAGCTTCGTTTGTGATGTTTTGTTTGATACTGAAATATTTTGATGCCGAAATTTTTTGAATGATTTCCTGCGTAGTCGCATCGTTTGATTTGTCGAAAATGGCAATATCAACATTGTTAATTTCATTGGTAATGGCAAAACCAAAAAGCAAAATTTGAGCTATAGGCATCCCAAACAGGATAAACAGTGACCTTTTGTCCCTAAAAATATGGTAAAATTCTTTTTTTATAAATCCAATAAACCGTTTCATCCTCTAGCCAATTTTAAAAATACCTCATTCATATTATCAGCTTTATACTGTTCTTTTAATTTTTTCGGCGTATCCAAAGCTTCAATTTTTCCGTCGACCATAATGGAAACCCGATCGCAATATTCGGCTTCATCCATATAATGTGTGGTCACAAAAATGGTGGTGCCGCTGTTCGCCGATTTATAAATCATTTCCCAAAACTGGCGTCGGGTTATGGGATCAACGCCTCCGGTTGGCTCATCCAAAAAAACAATGGTCGGACTGTGCAGCAACGCTATTGAAAAGGAGATTTTTTGTTTCCAGCCCAAAGGCAAAGAACCTACCAACTCATTCACAATGTCTTCCAAACCCAATTCTTCAACCAACTCATTGCGTTTTTCTTTAATTTTTGCTCTTGACAATCCGTAAATTCCGCCAAAAAAGGTAATGTTTTCCTTGACTGTTAAATCGTCGTACAGGGCAAATTTTTGGCTCATATAGCCAATATTTTTTTTAATATCTTCAGGATGTGTAAATACATCAAAACCTGCAACTTGTGCCTTTCCGGAGGTTGGTTTTGAAATACCGATCAGCATTTTCATTGCGGTGGTTTTTCCTGCGCCGTTTGCGCCTAAGAATCCAAATATTTCCCCTTTTTTAACTTCAAAACTGATGGAATTTACCGCAGTAAAATCGCCAAATTTTTTGGTCAGGTTTTCAACTTCTATGACATTGTTGTTTTTCATTTCGTTGTCTATTTTGCCAATTCCATAAAAGTGTCTTCAATGGTGGTTTTTGTGATTTCAATTTTGATGTTTTGATGGTCGTTGGCTGCTAAATATTGTTGTAATTCCTGCGGATTAAAATCATCTCGCTTGTCAGTATAATGCACAAATTCACCAAAAGGATACACGCTGTAATGGTGCTCAAAACTTTTTAAACTTTCGATAAGACGGTACATATTATCGGCACGCACATCGTATATTTTTTTCGGATAATGTTTGATGATTTCCTGAGGCGTATCAATTTGCAAAATTTTTCCATGCTGAATTAAAGCAATTCGGTCGCACAATTCGGCTTCATCCATATAAGGCGTTGAAACCAAAATGGTAATGCCTTTTTGTTGCAAACGTTTCAGCATTTCCCAAAATTCTTTGCGCGAAACCGGATCAACGCCGGTGGTTGGTTCATCTAAAAACAATACTTTAGGTTTGTGAATCAGCGCGCAACTTAAGGCCAATTTTTGTTTCATTCCGCCCGAAAGCGCTCCAGCCCTACGTTTTTTAAAGGGTTCAATCTGAACGTAAATATCTTTGATCAATTCATAATTTTCTTCAATGGTCGTTCCAAAAATAGTGGCGAAGAAATCCAAATTTTCTTCCACCGTTAAATCCTGGTACAACGAAAATTTACCAGGCATATAGCCCACATTATTTCTTATTTCTTTATAATCATCAACAACATCAAAACCAGCAACGGTTGCTGTGCCTTTATCGGCGAAAAGCAAGGTGGTCAACATTCTGAAAATGGTCGTTTTTCCGGCACCATCAGGTCCATTCAAGCCAAACAATTCCCCTTCTTTTACTTCAAAAGAAACATCGTTTACGGCAGTCACTTTTTTGAATGATTTGCTGATATGTTGCACGGAAATACTCATTTTAGAATCTTATTTTATTTGAAATAGGCGGAATATTCCGACAAATGTTTGTTCAATTTTTCCAGGCCGGCTTTACGAGTTTCTAAATCTTCGGTTGCCAAATCTTTAAATAATGGTTTCATTGGCAAAAGGTAATTGTGCAATTGGTCGTGGGATTCTCCGGTCATAGTGCATTTGGAGATGATGGTTCCAAATTCCGTTTCCAATGTTGTTTTAAGTTCAGCATAGGCTTCCATATTTTCAGATTCGCTGAAATTGGTAATTAATTGTGTCATTTTTTGGATTCCCTCGGTGGTTTCGGCATTGGCCATCCACAAATCCCCGTTATTTAATTTTAATACGCCTTCACTTTCGTGAGCTTCTTCTTCAGTTTGAACTGGAACTGCGATTTCCTGTTTTTTGGTTTTTTCATTGTTGCATGAAACAACTAAAATAGTTGCCAAAATTGCAATGATTAGAAAATTTGCTTTTTTCATTTTGTTTTATTTATTGGTTAATTATATATTTTTTAAAGGTTAACAAGAGAATGACTGTCCAAACACTTACCCTAAATCCCATCGCTTTTATGCTTTCCAGGGCAACATCCTGATTTAAAAAATATAAATACAAGAATACAAGCAGGTGTGAAATTAAAATGGCAAGTATTATTTTTCTCGCAGATTTATTGTTTTTCCATATTAAAATCGCGGCAACTATGGACGTTCCGCCTAAAATCACATTATAAACAACCAGCCAATTTAATACGTTATAGTCGGGGATGTTATAATTTAAAAGCACCATCAATCCTGAAATAACAGACATTATTCCGATGAGCAATGCGAGTATGGCCGAAATTTTATACAAGATTCTCATAAGTATTTACTTTTTAATTATGTAACTGAAAACTGCTACTGCCAACAAATTACTGGGCAATCCACATTTCCGCGGGCATTCCAATTTTCAAACTTCCGTCATTTTTTACGTCGATTTTTACCGCATACACCAAATTGATGCGTTCTTCTTTGGTTTGAATAATTTTTGGGGTAAATTCAGCTTCGGATGCTACCCAGGTAATAATGCCTTTAAAGTTTTTCATAGCATCGCCGGCATCAATTTTCACTGTAACGTCTTGCCCGATTTTAATGTTCGAAAGTTGGGTTTCACTAACATAAACGCGCAATTCCATGGTGCTTAAATCGGCTATTTTGTATAAAGGCCGTCCAAAAGAAGTCAGTTCATTCATCTCTGCATATTTTGTGAGCACCGTGCCGTTTACGGGATTTATAATGTTGCTTTTTTGAAGCAAATCTTCCACTTGTTTCAATTGCACATCAATGCTTTCCAGTTCATCTATTACTGGGGAATTCTGACTTTCAACGCTCATAATTTGTTTTTGGATCACGTTAATTTCGCCGTTAATGTCGTCCAATTGTTTTTGGGTTCCGGCATTTTCCCTGATTAGATTTTCTATTCTGTTTTTGTTGACCATTGCCGATTTTAATTGTGCGTTCAGCACATTTTTTTGCGACAGGACACTTCCCGATTTAGAATAAACAATCGCTTTTGAAGCCAATAACTGATCTCTTTTCAGGCTCAGCGGAATGGTATCAATAAAACCGACAAAGTCTCCTTTTTTCAGGATCTGGCCTTCTTCAATAGTAAACTGCATCAATTTTCCGCTGTTTTCTGCGGAAACCGTTATTTCTGTGGCTTCAAAATTTCCGTATCCATCGGCTTTTTCGTTGTTTTTGCAGGCAACAAACAGGTTTCCGAATAGAAGCAAACCGATGATTATTTTAGTAATTTTCATTTGAGTTGATTTTAATTTTATATTTTTTTTTGACTTAAAAACCTTTTGTTGTTTTATAATTGGCTTTTGCAAACTGCAGTTGAATGTGATGCGTGCTTAAGTTATTTTCTGCTTCAAATAAATTGGTCAATTCCGTAACATAAGCAGACGAAGTGATTACGCCATTTTTTAACTGAGAACTGGAAGTTTCCAAAATTTTCTTTCTCAAAGCTATAATTTCTTCATCCGAAGCAATAAAAGCCGAGATTTTGTTTATTTCCGATTGCTGTTGGGTTATTTCCATTGCAGTATTCAGCTCAAAAACCTCTTGCTCACTGTCTATAATTTCTTTGGTCACCTGCAATGATTCGCGTTGTTTTTTGGTCGAATTCCAGTCGAAGACATTCCAGTTCAGTTTAATTCCGGCGATATAATAAGTTTGAAAAGAATTGTCAAGCATATTCAAGCCCGGATTTCCATAACCGCCTGTGGCAAAACCCGATAATTTTGGTGAATTTTTTTTGTTGATGAGCTGTTCGGAAGCATCAACTTTTTCTTTTTGAAGTTGGAACAAATCCAATTCAGGCCGTTCAATTTCTGTTTTTAAATCGACAGTAATTTCTGTATTTTCCAATATAATATTTGGAGAAACGGGAATTCCGATGAGCATGGAAAGGGTATTCATCAAACTGGTTTTATTTAAATCAACTTCCATTAATTGTTGTTCGATTTTAAGCAATTCAGCTTCTAAAACACTGTCTGAATTTGGCAGCAACACCCCAAATTTAATGCCTGATTTTACTTCTTTTAGCGTGGTTTCCAGTTGTGCTTTTTTAGCAAGTAACAATTCTCTTTTTTCCTGTAACAGCAGAATTGAAAAGTAAAATTGATTTACCTGTTCTTTTAGTTGGTATAAATTTACTTCAACTTGCTTTTGTTGTGTTTTTAGGGACGCTGATTTTTCAGCCAGTGAAGCATCGATCAAACCACCATCATAAATTAATTGATTTACGGAAACCGTTGCCTGATATTGGTCTTTATTTGGCGGCGTTATAGTTGATTCTGGTGAAGTAAATGGCAATGAAATAACATCAGATTGATAGGTGGCCTGCGCCTGAAAATCGATTTTGGGAAGATTGCCGGTTTTAATCACTTCTAAATCCAATTGGTTTTGTGTGGTCAATAATTTTTTTTGTTTGGCTATCGGATAGTTTCCTTCCGCCAAGGTATAGCACTGTTCCAAACTTAGTTTTTCTTGGGAAAAACTGTTTAGGGAGATAAGTATGAGCATTAACAAACCTGCTTTTTTCATCTGTTTAAATTTTTATGGCATTAATAATAAAGTCGGAAACTTCGATTTTTCTTTCGTGCATCAGTTTAAGAAAATCTTTATCGTCAATATTTAAGAAACCTTTGATTAATGGCGCTCCAACAAATGGAAATACATTTAAAGCCAGGATATTGATAAATAATTGTTCGGCATTTATGGGTTTTATGAGACCATTTGTTACGTCATTTTCTATCTGTTTTCTGAATTTATCAATATTTGGCATTTTTTCTGAAAATAATTTTCGTGCAAATTCTGGATTCCTGTTTAATTCCTGAATGATAAAATTTGGTAAATACGGATGCTTCACAATAAATGTTATATAGTTTTGGGTAAAATTTATAATTTTATCAAATAAGCTATTGTCGGCATTAATTATTTCATTTAACTGCGGTGCTAAAGTTGAAAACGCGCTTTTAAAAACGGCTTCAAACAGCAACTGTTTGCTTCGGTAATAGTAATGTAGCATTGATTTATTAATTCCTGCTTCATCTGCAATTTCCTGCATTCTTGCGGCCGCCATTCCTTTTCGCTGGAATATTCCTTTTGCGGCATTCAAAATTGAAGATTCTGTAGTATTGCTTTCTGTTATTTCCATAAATTAACTATTTAGTTCAACCAAATGGTTGACAAATGTAAACTCTTTTTTTGAACTATCAAAATAAATGTTATTTTTATAAAATATTTAAGCCAAACTTATTATGAAAAAAATTTTAAAATACGGTTTGTTCCTACTGGTTTTAGCGCTTGTTTATGTGGTTTACACCAACTATCCGCGACTGGATATTATTACCGGATTTTCGGCAAAAAGTGTTTGTTCCTGTACTTTTGAAGCCGGCAGGGACTTGAAATCCATTGAAGAAGGAGATAATGATATTGATATGGTGAATTACGCCAGCAATAAAATTAATTTGGAAGAAAAGTCGGTTACCTCTACGGTTTTCGGCCTAAAAAAAAGAAAAGCTGTTTATAAAGAAGGTATTGGTTGTGTATTGATTCCTGAAGGTGAAAATGCGAACATAGCCTTCAAACCAAATCGAAAAATTTCACAAAGCAGTTTGCCTTATCCTTATGGAAATTCAGCTGAAAAAGACAGTATTTTTAGCAATATTAATTATGATGTTCTGAATATGGCTGTTGAAAACGCCTTTGATTGTGAGGGTTATGAGCAAAAAAACAGAACCAGGGCAGTGGTTGTGCTTTATAAGGATCAAGTTGTTGCCGAAAAATATGCAAAGGGATTTTCAAGAGAAACAAAGCTGTTGGGCTGGTCAATGACCAAAAGTATTACAAGTGCTGTTTTGGGCGTGCTTGAAAAACAAGGAAAAATTTCGCTGAGCCAAAACAAGTTATTTCAGGAATGGGAAAAGGATGATCGCTCAAAAATTACCTTGAACAATTTATTGCAAATGAATAGCGGCTTGGAATGGGTTGAAGATTATAACGCCATTTCTGACGTCACAAAAATGTTGTTTTTGGAACCTGATATGACCAAGCCCCAGCTTTATAAATCATTAGCAGGACAACCAAATAAAAGTTGGAATTACTCTTCCGGAACCACAAATTTACTTTCGGGATTCATTAGAAATCAGTTTAAGACGCATCAGGAATATTTGGATTTTTGGTATGCGGAACTCATTGATAAAATGGGCATGAGCTCTATGGTCATAGAAACCGATTTGGCCGGAAATTATGCAGGTTCTTCTTACGGTTGGGCAACGGCGCGCGACTGGGCAAAATTTGGTTTATTGTATTTGCACAAAGGAAATTGGAACGGCGAGCAACTATTGAATGAATCTTGGGCAACCTATTCCGCAACACCAACCAACGGTTCCAATGGAGAATATGGAGCGCATTTTTGGCTAAATGCTGGTGGAAAATATCCAAATGTGCCAAAAGATTTGTTTTCTTGCAATGGTTATCAGGGACAGCACGTATTTATCATTCCTTCCAAAGACTTGGTAATTGTGAGGTTTGGTTTGGCAGAAAACCCCGAATTTGATTTGAATATTTTTTTAAGTGAGGTATTGGACGCCATTAAATAATAGAAACAACATAAAAAAAAGCCGCTGATTGCGGCTTTTTTTGTTAATAAACAAAGATTTAAATTTCAAATCCAAACGATGCATTTAATTATTTATGCTAATTTTTTGGACTATTCAAACCTTTGCCGCTTCTGGTTAACATTGATAAAGTGTACTCTTTTCCATCTATTTTAATTTTTGTTTTTTGGTGTATTTCCAAAATTTGAACTTCTTTACCTTCATTAACAGTATTGATTACCTCATATTTTTGATCTACTGCCCTGAAAATAACCGGTTCAATTGGTGTATTGAGATGAAGTGCTTTACAAATCTCATCTAATACATTTTTATCCAAAGTGAATTCTTTATTTTTCTGTGTTTTATTTGCGAATTCAGACATTGTTTTTTCGGAAATAGTGCTTTTTACTCCAACGGAAGTGACTTTTATGATATTGTCGTTCACCAATGCTACATTGGAATTGGTTATTATTTGGTCTTTTTCTAAAGATAAATCACCTAAATTATGATCGTTGGCCAAAGCACCAACTTCTACACGTATACAAAAGAAAGATCCTGGACTTCCACAGTCAGTGAATCCAACTTTCGTTATTATCGTAATTTTTATGTGGATTGATTCAATATTGTCACCATTTTCCTCTGGTCCAGCATTCTCCATAATATTGCCTTTTATGGAGCCGTCCCAACCTTTTCGCAAGTTGACAAATGCTTCTGCAATCATTTTTATATCAGCTTCATTCGCTGCATTTTCAACTTTATTTCCTTTTATGGAACCATCCCAACCTTTTCGTATGTTGACCAATGTTTCGGCAATAGATTTTACATCAGCTTCATTAGTCAAATTTTCAATTTTATTGCCTTTTACAGAACCATCCCAGCCTTTTCGCGCCAAGTTCACTAATGTTTGAGCAGTGGATGTTACTAAATTGATATTTTCACTTTTAGCTTCGTTCTGTTTAAGTCCGTTTTCCTTAATTCCTTTTTTCTCTGCAATGTTTCCTTTTATACTTCCATCCCAGCCTTTTCGAAAGTTGACTAATATTTCGGCAATGGCTTTTACTTCGGCATCAGTCAAAACGTATTCAGTTTCATTCTTTTTTAAACCGTTTTCTCTAATTCCCTTTCTTTGGGTTTCCTCTGAAGCAGTTTCAATATCACTCTTTTTTACACCTTGTTCTTTAATAGCTATTTTTTGGGGTCCATCTGAAGCAGTTTCCATTTCATTCTTTGGTAAACCTTGTTCTTTAATTCCCTTTCGTTGGGTTTCATCTGAAGCAGTTTCCAATTCATTCTTTTTTAAACCGTTTTCTTGAATTCCTTTTTCGGCTATATTTTTCCCTTTAATACTTCCGTCCCAACCTTTTCGTTGGGTTTCATTTGAAGCAGTTTCCATTTCATTCTTTGGTAAACCTTTTTCAGTAATTCCTTTTCGTTGGGCTTCATTTGAAACAGTTTCCACTTCATTCTTTGGCAAACCTTGTTCTTTAATTCCTTTTCGTTGGGCTTCATTTGAAGCAGTTTCAACATCATTCTTCTTTATTCCGCTTTGTGTAATTCCTTTTCGTTGGGCATCATTTGAAGCAGTTTCCATTTCATTCTTTGGTAAACCTTTTTCGTTAATTCCTTTTCGTTGCGTTTCATTTGAAGCAGTTTCCACATCACTCTTTTTTACGCCTTGTTCTTTAATTGCTATTTTTTGGGTTCCATCTGAAGCAGTTTCCACCTCATTCTTTTTTAAACCGCCTTCTTGAATTCCTTTTCGTTGCGTTCCATCTGAAGTAGTTTCAATATCACTCTTTTTTACACCTTGTTCTTTAATAGCTATTTTTTGGGGTCCATCTGAAGCAGTTTCCACATCACTCTTTTTTACGCCTTGTTCTTTAATTGCTATTTTTTGGGTTCCATCTGAAGCAGTTTCCACCTCATTCTTTTTTAAACCGCCTTCTTGAATTCCTTTTCGTTGCGTTCCATCTGAAGCAGTTTCAATATCACTCTTTTTTACACCTTGTTCTTTAATTGCTATTTTTTGGGGTCCATCTGAAGCAGTTTCCATTTCATTCTTTGGTAAACCTTTTTCGTTAATTCCTTTTCGTTGGGTTTCATTTGAAGCAGTTTCCATTTCATTCTTTGGTAAACCTTTTTCAGTAATTCCTTTTCGTTGCGTTCCATTTGAAGCAGTTTTATTTTTACGACAAGAGCCATCAGGACAACGTCTATAAGTTATTCCAATACCAAAACTCATATAATTTTCTGGCCCTTTGGTATTTGTCATTACTTTTGGTGCGGCAGCAATATTTTTTTGAAACTGGTCGGGAGAAATTGGCGGTGCCAAGTTCACGTTAGTCAAATCTCTATATCCCGTGGTAAATTCTTTTTGCCCGGTTTGCATTAAATACTGTGCATTTGCTGTCAGCGCAAAATTTTCGTTAATCCAATAGTCAAAACCGATACTTGGTTTCAAACTAAACGCATTTGTTTTATAGTCTTGAGGCGCATTATAACTGGCAATACTTTTTGGTGGCGTGCTTTTATCCATCACGGAGAATTCTGGCGCCTTGTTTATGGTCAATCCTCCTTTTAATGCAACTGTAAATGTAAGTTTATTGTGAAAAGGAGTATGTCTTCCCGACTCATTACTTTGAGAAGGACTTAAGGGAATTGTATATTGTGGCCCAAGCATAAAGTACGTGCTGGTCCATTCACTTTTTGTATTTGTAATGGTCAAAAAATCTAAATTTTGCAATGGAGCAGCATAAGCATCAAAATCAAAATCAGGTTTGGTGCTGAATGTTCCGGCATCTAAACCAATCCCAAAGTTTTTCCAATGTATTGCGATACCCAAACTTGGATTAAAACTCAAACTATTGTCAATACCCGTTGAAGAAGAAGTTCCGCCATTGGCATTTAAAGAAACCATCATAGTTGGTTTTGGGTTATGACCAGCTTTCACACTAATTCCTTTAATAGGGGTGCTTTCTGTTCGTGCTTGTTGATTTCCAGCGTTATTTACAGGAACGCATTCCCCGTTTTGCATTATAAATCCATCCGGACAACTAATTGAATTCGTCATAACGGCATCATTCCAACCTAGTTTACCCGAAAGCGTTGCGCCACCTTTTGGAACTGTGATTGTGATGCTGCTATTTTGTTTGTCAATAGCAAAAACATTTCCTTCTGAAGCTTTTGAATTTACGGTTATTTGCGAATTGTCTAAAACCATTTCAACTCCAGAACCATCGTATTGATAGTTGCTTTTGGGAAAATTAGATTTTACAATGCTATTGATACTGGTTTGCAATTGATCCTGCGGAAATGAAAGTTCATAAACACCTTCGCTAAGTTGGGTTGAGAAACCGCCTCCATTTCCTGTTGGGACTGTAATATTTGCTCCTCCAGGATTTTTTTTAACCACAATTCCAACACCTGGAATTGGGGTAGTATTCGCAAAACTATTTTGCGCAATTAAAAGGAAAACGATCAGGATTTTGAAAATTGATTTTGAATATTTCATAGTGATTTAAGTTTAACAATGGAATTAAATGATAAATGGTTTTATCCTTTTTTATGAAGGAATTAATTACACTACAAATATCAAAATTTACCAAAAACAAAAAATCCCTTAATGTAGGGATAAGGGATTTATGAATTTAGATGACGATTTTAGATTTTTTCACTTCAATTGGTAGCTAACAATATTTTATTTCAAATTTTTGTAATAATAGGCAATGGCTTGTCCTAAAGAGGAAATATGCAGTTTTTCGTAAATGCGTTTGGTGTGGGTATTAATGGTTGCGTAACTTACCCCAAGTTTGTCGGCGACCATTTTATAACTTAATCCATCGGCCAAGCAAGCCAAAACTTCATTTTCTTTTGGGCTTAATGGATTTTTATTTTCGTTTGGTTTAAAATAATCCAATACTTTTTGGGCAATTGCAGGATTCATAGCAGCACCGCCTTGATAAACTTCTTCAATAGCTTGAAGTATGCGCTGAGGTTTATCGTTTTTTAAAATATAACCACTTGCTCCGTTTTTGATGCAGGTAAAAATTTTATCGCTATCATCAAAAGCAGTTTGCATAAGCACTTTCACTTCCGGATGATTGGTTTTTATGAGTTTTAACCCTTCAATGCCATCAACTTCAGGCATATTGATGTCCATTAAAACTACGTCGGGATAAAAATTTTCAATTTCGGAAAGTACATTTTTACAGTTCATAGCTTCGCCAACAAACTTTAGTTCATCATTCAGCATCAGCAGGGCTTTTAAGCTGTCTCTGCGTTCATTGCTGTCGTCGTAAATAAAAACTCTAATCGCCATAAAACAAATGTACTAAACAAATTAAGAGCCAATTGTAACTAAATTAAGGGACAAAGGGAATATTCGCAAAAATTGAAGTTCCTTGTTGTGGCAAAGATGTAATTTTAAAATCTCCCTTTAATTCTTCCACTCTTTTTCTCATATTGGCAATGCCGTTACCTGAGGTTTCATTAATTTCAAAACCTATTCCGTTGTCAATAATTTCTATGGCAATCATATTGTCAACAAATCCTAATTTTATATTTAATTGGGAAGCTTTGCTATATTTTGCCACATTGTTGACGCCTTCTTTTATGATTAAAACAATATTTTTTCTGATGGTAATATCTTTAATCAAATTGTCTAAAACAGGATCGGTTTTAATGGTATATTTTATATTGGTAGAACCCAAAATATCATTGACAAAATTCCGAATACGCGTGCTTATGGTCATAAACTCATCTTTACCGGGTTTCATACTCCAAATAATGTCACCTATTTTGTCGGCAAGATTTTGCGATTGTGTTTCTATTTTTTGTAAAACTTTTTTTGCTTCACTCGGATTTTTATTTAAAAGTTGGTTTGCAACGGCACTATTAATTTGCAAACTGCTTAAAGTGGCACCAATATCATCGTGTAAATCGGCAGTGATTTTATTTCTTTGTTGTTCTAATGCCAATTGCTGCTGAAATGCTATTTTTTGTTGCTCGAATTTTCGGTGATTAAACCACCAAAACAAAAGTGCCATCATAAATGATATTAACAAAATCCAAAACCATAACTTTTTAAAAAATGGGATGGCTATAAAAAACTTTAGTTCAATTGTTTTAGCACTAATATTATTATTGACATCTATTGCTCTAATAAATAAATTGTTGTCTCCGCCTTTTAGGGAAAGATTTATGGTATTTCCATCTAAATCAATCCAATTATTTTTATCATTTAAAGAATATTGCAAATTTTTAAAATGGCCAGATAATTCAACGCCTGACAATTGAACACTGATATTTTTTTCATCGTTATTTAGATGATAGCTTTTGGCAATAGCAACTTTTTGGCTATTCACAGTAATTGAAATAATAGTTGGGGAAATTTCAAATTTAGAAAATTGAATTTTTGAAGGAATTATAGAAATTCCATTATCAGTAGCGGCGTAAATAGTGTCGTTATAAAATGCCAATTCATTTACCACATTGGATGTTAACCCATCAGATTTTGACAGTTTGTTTATAGTGTAATCTAATTTGTTCTTTTCTTCTTTAAAGTTAATAATATAAATTCCCGATTTACTGGCAATCCAAATTTTATTTTGAACGGCAATCATATTCGTTATATTTTCAGGCAAGCCTTCTTCACCCTTAATTTTATAAAGAACGTCATCATTTTTTAAAATTAAAATATCTCCTTTAATAGTGGCGACCCATAAAAAACGATTATCGCTATAAGCCAAAACAGCAGGCTTATTCCCTTTTATTTCTTGGTTTAATACTATTTGAGTGTTCGTATTTTTTTGATAGTTGTATTTATATAATCCTTCAGCACCTACAAAATAAATAGTATCATTATGCTGCTTTACAATATTTAAAACCCTTTTATCGGGACTATTTAGTTGCTTGTATTTTTCATTTTGAATGTTAAGTTTAAACAATCCTCTTGTGGTTCCCACTATTGTAATGCTATCATTTAGTTTGATGGCTGTTTTTAAAGAACAATTAGAATTGTTTTCTAAAAATGATATAATAGGATTATTTTTCTTGAAATTAATACTGTAACCTGCATCATTTATTGAAAGTATATTATTATTTGCAAAAATTAATTTTCGAATCCACAAGCTTTGATTTTCATATGGAATTGTATATTTTTCTTGAATTTTTCCTTTTGATTTTATAATCTGTCCATGATAATTTCCTGCCAGAATTTCACTTTTTGCAGTAACTGCCACACTTAAAAAATTACTGTTTGCAAAATCGCCTGAGGTTAAAACTCTCTTAATTTTAGATAAATTATAGTACAATAATCCATTATCTAATGTGCCTAACCATAAATTTTGATGACTGTCAATAAAGGCACAATTTGTTTGTGTAGTGTTTTCTAATTTAGTTTGCAATTTTAAAGTTTGCAAATCATAAATATATATAGCACCGCTATTGGCTATAATACTTAAATTGTTTGAAGAAAATTTATACCACTTATACGATTCAGGAAGGGTTATTTTATCCATTGTAAATGAAAATGGATTCCGTTTAAAGTTGGAATATCTATGAATACTGTTTTCTGTAAAAAAACTATAATAATTGTTGGAATGAATAATACGGCTAATTATTTTTGAATTAGATTTTTCAGAAAAGCTGTCAATTACGTTTCCTTTATATTTTAAATAATTTTTATATTCCGTTAAACTTGTTTTTGAATTGATCTGTTTAGAATGAAAAGAAACTTCTTTAGATTCAATGAATAAATATCCTAATGTATTATTGAAATTTATTTTTTGAATTTTTTTATCAATAAAATCGAAAGTGCCAATTGAATTATAAAACCGAATTCCTTCCGTGGGCAGCACTAAATTATTGAGCAAAGCGCTGCTAATTTTATTTACGTTTTCATTGTTATTAATAGAGACAAATTGATTGTTTATTTCATCAAAATAAGACGGCACTTCATTATAGCAATTTACCCAAATTGTTCCGTTTTTTTCTTTAATGACCTGTAAAACATCATTGGAAGGCAATCCGTTTTTTACGGTATAATTATAGAAATATTTTCCATCGAATCTGGCTATGCCATTATTGGTTGCAATCCATAAAAATCCGTTATTGTCTTCAACAATGTCATAGATATGATTGCTGGGCAAACCTTCATTTGTGGTAAAAACACTTACTTTGTTGAAGGATTGTGCAAAAATATTTGATCCAATATTTTCGAAAAAAAGCTGGAATAGCATTAAACAAAAAAATATAGAAGTTATTTTTTTCGAAATTTTAGTCATTTACACATTTTGATTGCACTGATTGATGAAAGTTAATTTAATAAAACTACAACTATTTTATGAAAGCTAATAAATTAATTGTTATAAACAAAAAAGCAGTAAAAAATGAGTTTCAAATTTTACTGCTTTTTGGTAATAATATATATAATTGCTATTTACAATTTAGACAACGCCACTTCTTTTTTAGGAAACAACAAGGAAGCTACCACTGAAATTACCAGGATACCAAGAATTGTAAAAAGAGAAATCATCACAGGTATTTTATAAAAATCGACCATTGCCATTTTCAATCCAACAAAAATAAGAATCGCAGAAAGCCCGTATTTTATATAATGGAAATATTGCGTAATTCCTGCCAAAGCAAAATATAAAGCTCTTAATCCCAAAATGGCGAATACATTGGAAGTGAAAATAATAAAAGGATCACTTGTAATTGCCATGATGGCCGGGATGGAATCAACCGCGAAAATTAAATCGGTAAACTCAACAAGCAATAAAACAACAAATAATGGTGTTGCAAACGTTTTGGCATTGATTTTCACAAAAAACCGGTCACCGTGCATCGTATCGGTTACAGGATAAAATCTTTTAAACAATCTTACCAGCGGATTTTTATTAGGATCCATTTTTTCATCTTTTTGAAAAAGCATTTTAATACCGGTAAAGATTAAGAATGCCCCAAAAATATAGATAATCCAGTGAAATTTGTTGATTAGAGCCACGCCGGCAAAAATGAAAATAGAACGCATAATTAAGGCGCCTAAAATTCCCCAAAAAAGTACTTTGTGCTGGTATTTTTTATCGACATTGAAATAGGAGAAAATCATGATAAAGACAAATAAATTATCGATACTTAAAGATTTTTCAATGACATAACCGGTAAGAAATTCCATGGCTTTTACTTCACCCATAAACACATAGATGCCGTAATTAAATACCATTGCCATAGATATCCAAACAACACTCCAAATAAGTGCTTCTTTAATTTTAACTTCATGCGATTTTCGGTGAAATATCCCTAAATCCAATGCTAACATTAGCAATACAAAGGCTAAAAAGCCAATCCATACATAAATAGTTGCAATCATAATTTAATACTTGAGGTTAATTTATTTAGTATATCCATTCCCATTTCTATCAAACCTGAAATGCCATTTTCAGCGATGTAATTGAATATTTTAACGATTAAAGGGAATAAAATAACAATCAATCCGATGACAATAATAAGTATTATTGCAATTCCAATGATAATGATATTTCTAAGTTTTTGGTTTTGTTTAATTTTGTCGTAAATACTTAACCAATTAAATTGAGGCTGTTTCTGTTGGCCATATTCACGCTTGTACTGGTATTTTTGCTGTTTGCTTCTGTTTGCAAAAAGATCTTCTAAATCCATCTGTTTTCTATTAAAGTTTTATTAATTATGTTTTTCAAAGTGCTTTACACCATTGAATTTTTGCAACAAGATGATTTAATCATTGTGCGCTGCAAAAAGAATCAGAAAAAAATTAAGAAATTTTGGGCGGTTGCCAAATAGAAAAGCTGGGCTGGGATAAGACAAAGAAAGAACTCAAAGTTTTACTTTCAATGAGATTGCTGTCAAAATTTGGAATTTCGTAGCAAATATTAATCTGATCATCAGCTGATACATCAGAAGTGGACATTAAATTTTCTGAAGAACTATTATTTTCAGCAGTAATTTCGGTACTAAAAGACATATCAACACCAGAATAATAAATAGTGAAACTTAAAAGTACGCTAATAACGACAGCAAAAGTTACCAATATATTTTTCGATGATTTAATCATGCTGCACCATTATTTTGATGATCAAATTAATATTTAGATTGTTTATATTGTATCATATGCTAAAGTTCAAATCCTAATTGCACATTTAATTTTTTGGCAATTATTTTTGTAATTAGGGTTTTTAACTGTGGAACTTTAATTTTTTCAACCACATCATTGGCAAAAGCATAAAGCAATAAAGCCTTGGCTTCTTTTTTAGGAATTCCCCTTGATTGCATATAAAACAAGGCACTTTCATCCAATTGGCCAATCGTGCAGCCGTGCGAACATTTTACGTCGTCAGCAAAAATTTCCAACTGCGGTTTTGAATTTATCGTTGCGCCGTCATCAATTAAAATAGAATTGTTTTGCTGAAAAGCATTCGTTTTTTGGGCCGCTTGCCGCACAATTACTTTTCCGTTAAAAACACCAACAGATTTATCGGCATAAATTCCTTTGTACAACTCGTGACTCTCGCAATTTGGCGATTTGTGATCTACAAGTGTATGATTGTCAACGTGTTGTTTTTCGTTCAAGACAGAAATTCCGTTGAGGTTGGAAGTAATATTTTCTCCTTCGTGATAGAATTCCAGATTGTTTCTGGTAATTTTTCCGCCAAATGAAAAGGTACTTACCGATGCCACACTTTGTTGTTTTTGTGAAATAAAAGTGCTGTCGATTAACGATGATTCATCGGTGTCATTTTGAATTTTATAATAATCAACAATTGCTCTTTTATGGACAAATATTTCAGTAACTGAATTTGTTAGCGTCGTGTTTTTTGATAAATTTTGATGGCGTTCAATAATTTGAACGTGTGAATTTTCACCAACAACAATTAAATTTCTTGGCTGCAACAACACTTCTTTTTCGCTTCCTGTTGAAAAATTAATAATTTGAATTGGCTTTGGAACAATGGTGTTTTTCGGAATATTGATGAAAGCGCCTTCTTTAACAAATGCGGTGTTCAATTCCGACAAACTGTTGTTTTTGTTGGCAATGGTATTTAAATAATTATCGATAATCATTTTATATTTCGGTCTTGCCAATGCAGATGACAATACGCAAACATCGCAGTCTTCGTGGGTAGTTTCCGACATAAATGAACTGAAAACACCATCAATAAATATTAGGGTGTACGATTCAATGTCATTGATTAAATAAGGTTCTACATTTTTAAAGCCAACCGATTTTTCAGCATTTGGAAAAAGGCTGAAATCATATTTAAGTAAAGGGTTTAAGCTTGTATATTTCCATTCTTCATCCCTTTTTGTAGGAAAACCTTCTTTTTCAAAATTATGAATGGCTTTCAACCTTAAAGCATGGACTGTTGAATCAAGGTCAATATTTCCCTTGTTTTCAAAAGCCAAAAATGAAGAAACTAATTTTTCTTTTAATTCCATTGTTTTAATGTTATTTGTTTCAGGTATTAATGTTTACTGAAACTTTCTACTTTATTATATTTTATTTCAACCAGTCGTAACCTTTTTCTTCTAATTCGTAAGCCAGTTCTTTTCCGCCCGATTTCACTATTTTTCCATTGTACAACACATGAAAAAAATCAGGAACGATATAATCCAGCAAACGTTGGTAATGCGTGATTAACAAAACGGCATTTTTTTCACTTTTAAGTTTGTTAACGCCATTTGCCACAACTTTTAAGGCATCAATATCCAAACCTGAATCGGTTTCATCCAAAATGGCCAATTGTGGTTCCAACATCGCCATTTGAAATATTTCATTTCGTTTTTTCTCGCCTCCGGAAAATCCTTCATTTAAAGAGCGCGACAAGAATTTGCGGTCTATTTCCAATAAATCAGCCTTTTCACGAATTAGTTGCAACATTTCTTTTGCAGGCAATTCTGCCATTCCTTGCGCTTTTCGCGTTTCGTTAATGGCTGTTTTTATAAAGTTTGTAACGGTTACACCAGGAATTTCGATTGGATATTGAAATGATAAAAAGACACCTTTATGTGCTCTTACTTCAGGAGCGAACTCGGACAAATCTTCTCCATTCAACACTACAGATCCTTCGGTAACCTCAAAATCTTCTTTTCCTGCAATAACAGAGGCAAGCGTACTTTTTCCAGAACCGTTTGGTCCCATAATCGCGTGAACTTCACCTGCTTTTATTTCGAGATTTATTCCTTTTAAAATCTCTTTGCCATTGATATTGGCGTGTAAATTATTTATTTTTAACATAATTAATTTGAAAATTTGAAAAATTTGAAAATTTGAGAATTGAAAAAACCTCGTTAATTTGAGATTTTTAATGTCATAAAACTTTTAATTTATCTTATTATTTTTGTTTTGATGTTATAATTATTTTATTGACTACTCTTGAAATATTACTTATTTGCTCTAATAATTCTTCAACATTGGGATAATTCTTTGAATATTTACAAAGCTCTAACCAATAAATTGTTTCTTCTATCTCTTTAGCGGAAATTTTAAATTTATGTATAAAATCCGCTTTACTTTCTGCATTTTGTGCTTCTCTTATATTTGCACCGATGGATGTTCCAGATTTAAGAAGTTGATTGGCAATTATAAATCTCCTGTCTTCCTGTAAAACCTCACAATATTTAATAATTTCTAAAGCAAATTGAAAAGTTAATTTGATAATGATGTTGTCTTTTTCTTCCATTTTTTTGATAAGACAATTATTTATTTGTCTAACTTGAGATATTACAAATTTATTCTAAAATCATCATTTATCATTTCCAAATTTTCAAATTGACTCATTTTCAAATTACCCTACCGACCCTTCCAAGCTAATTTCCAACAACTTCTGAGCTTCAACTGCAAATTCCATGGGTAACTTGTTTAGCACTTCTTTACCAAATCCGTTGACGATTAATGCAATCGCTTTTTCTGTATTGATGCCTCGTTGGTTGCAATAAAACAATTGATCTTCCCCAATTTTACTAGTGGTAGCTTCGTGTTCTATTTGGGCAGATTTATTTTTTACTTCAATATATGGAAAAGTATGTGCGCCACATTTGTCGCCCATCAACAAAGAGTCACATTGAGAGAAATTTCTTGCGTTGTTTGCTCTTGGACTTATTTGCACCAAACCTCTATAGGAATTGTGCGAATGTCCTGCGGAAATTCCTTTTGAAATAATGGTACTTTTTGTATTATTACCCAAATGAATCATTTTTGTGCCGGTATCTGCCTGCTGAAAATTATTGGTCACCGCAATGGAGTAAAATTCACCCACAGAGTTGTCACCTTTTAAGATACAGCTTGGATATTTCCAGGTAATTGCACTTCCTGTTTCCACCTGTGTCCACGAAATTTTAGCGTTTTTTTCGCACAATCCGCGTTTGGTCACAAAATTATAAACACCGCCTTTTCCATCTTTATCACCGGGAAACCAGTTTTGAACGGTAGAGTATTTTATTTCTGCATCATCCAAAGCGATTAACTCAACAACAGCGGCGTGCAACTGATTTTCATCTCGAGCCGGCGCGGTACAACCTTCCAAATAACTCACATAACTGCCTTCATCGGCAATTAATAAAGTGCGTTCAAATTGTCCGGTTCCTCCTTCGTTTATTCTGAAATAAGTCGACAATTCCATCGGACAAGTAACGCCTTTTGGAATGTAACAAAACGAACCGTCAGAAAAAACCGCTGAATTTAATGCCGCATAAAAATTATCGGTTTTGGGAACAATGCTTCCCATATATTTTTTAACCAACTCAGGATGTTCTTGAATTGCTTCAGAAATCGGACAAAAAATAATGCCTCTTTCATTTAAAGTCTTTTTAAAGGTAGTTGCCACAGAAACTGAGTCTATCACGATATCCATTGCTACATTGGACAAACGTTTTTGTTCCCCAATCGAGATGCCTAACTTTTCGAATGTTTTCAATAATTCCGGATCAACTTCATCCAAACTGTTAAGTTTTGGTTTTTGTTTTGGTGCAGAATAATAGCTGATATCTTGAAATGAAGGTTTTTCATATCGAACATTTGCCCATTCAGGTTCTTTCATTTCTTTCCAAACACGAAAAGCATCTAAACGCCATTCGGTCATCCATGCAGGCTCATTTTTCTTTTTGGAAATGGCGATTACAACATCCTCATTTAAACCAACGGGAAACTTATCGGATTCAATATCTGTATAAAAACCATATTCGTACTCTTTTGTTTCGAGTTCTTTTTTTAAATCGTCTTCAGTAAATTTGCTCATTTTTGATTATTTTTTAATTGAAAGATGAATGCCTTGATTTACGCAATTTTCAAACTTTCAATTTTTAAATTTTTATAGTGAAAATGATTCACCACATCCGCAAGTTCTTTGGGCATTCGGATTTTTAAATACAAATCCGGTTCCTTTTAAACCGCCGGAATATTCCAAAGTTGTTCCCACAAGGTACAAAAAGCTTTTTTTATCAACAATAATTTTTACGCCATTGTCTTCAAAAACCTTGTCGCCTTCAACTTGTTCTTTGTCAAATTTTAAGTCATAAGACAATCCGGAACAACCGCCGCTTTTTACCCCAACTCTAACAAAGTCATTTTCTGGGTTAAAACCATCGTCTTTCATAAGCTCAATCACTTTATTTTTCGCTATGTCTGAAACTTTTATCATATTGCTTATATAGATTAATTCTAAATAAGCGCAAATATAAGCAGAAAAAACGGTATTAAAAACCTTTTTGGTATGAATAAATTTAATAGTGCCATAGTTGTTGCCTATAAACATTTATCTTTGCAAAATGATAGAAGATAAAAACGAAACACGCACAAGCTTGTCTGAATTGGGAGAATTCGGATTGATAAAACACTTAACACAAAACTTTGGTATTCAGCATAAAAGCACCATAAAAGGCGTGGGTGATGATGCAGCAGTTTTAGAAATAAAAGACAAAAATATTTTGGTGACTACCGATTTATTGGTTGAAGGTGTGCATTTCGATTTAAGTTATATGCCCTTGAAACATTTGGGTTATAAAGCGGTTGTTGTGAACATATCCGATATTTATGCGATGAACGGAATTGCGACCCAAATTACGGTTTCAATTGCTGTTTCAAACCGATTTCCTTTGGAAGCTGTTGAAGAATTGTATGAAGGAATTCATTTGGCATGCAAAACTTTTGGCGTGGATTTGATTGGAGGCGACACCACTTCATCTACCAAAGGTTTGCTGATTAGCATTACCGCTATCGGTGAAGCAAAAAATGATAATATTGTTTATAGAAATACAGCAAAACCTAATGATTTGTTGGTGGTAACGGGCGATTTGGGTGCAGCATATTTAGGGTTGCAGGTGTTGGAACGTGAAAAAAGGGTTTTTGAAGTCGATCCAAATTCGCAACCCGATTTAACCAATTATACCTATTTAATTGAAAAACAATTGAAGCCTGAAGCCCGGAAAGATATGGTTGAATTATTTGTAGCGTTGGACGTGAAACCAACAGCGATGATTGATATTTCCGACGGACTTTCTTCTGAAATATTACATATTTGCACGCAATCAAAAGTTGGATGCGATTTGTATGAAGAAAAAATTCCTTTGGATCCGCAAGTGATTGCAACCTGTGAAGAGTTTGATTTAAACAGCACAACCATCGCTTTAAGTGGCGGTGAAGATTACGAATTGCTGTTTACCATTTCCCAAAATGATTTTCCAAAAATTAAAGGAAATCCGCATTTAACCGTCATTGGGCATATTACCGATGAAAGTAACGGCGTAAATTTAGTGACCCGTGCCGGACAGCAAATAAAATTAACCGCACAAGGCTGGAATGCTTTGTTAAATAAGTAGTTAAGTAAAAATATAAGCAACACAAAAACATAATTTCTATGGGTTTTTACGATAAATATGTGTTGCCAAATGCGATAGTTTGGGCTTGCAAGCAAAAATCCAGCATGAAACAACGGGAAAAGATTATCCCGCTTGCCAGTGGCAATGTGTTGGAAATTGGGATTGGTTCCGGACTAAATTTGCCTTTTTACGACAAAAATAAAGTAACGCACCTAACGGCAATTGATCCTTCCGCAGCTATTTGGAAGAAAAACACTTTTGATACCAATACGTTGGGTTTTGAATTCGATTTTATGGAAGCTTTTTCTGAGAATATTCCGGCAGCCAACAATAGTTTTGATACAGTGGTAATTACTTATGCGCTGTGCACCATTCAAGATACCGATAAAGCCTTTGATGAAATAAAAAGGGTGCTTAAAAAAGATGGAAAACTGCTATTTTGTGAACATGGAAAAGCGCCTGATAAAAAAATAGTGCGATGGCAAAATATGCTCAATCCATTTTGGAAAAAAATAGGCGGCGGCTGTAACTTAAACAGAGACATTCCATTTATGATTGAACGTAACGGCTTTAAAATACTAAAACTTGAAAAAATGTATATTCCCGTCTGGAAGCCAGCCAGTTTTAATTATTGGGGAATTGCGGAAATTAAGTAAAATTTTAAGTTGACGCGACAATTATTCTTTTTGATTGCATCTTTTAATAAACGAAGTTAGCGCTTCAATCAGCTCATTTTTATTTTCAATATGACTCATATGTCCGTCCGGAAACTCAACCACTTTTACTTTTGTGTTTTTTGTTTGGTTGATTAAAGAATCATAATCAAGCGCAGGATCTTGTTTTCCTATGATTATCTGAATTGGAAAATTTGCCGTTTTATAAATGGAAGTCTGGTTTTTTCTGATTTTCATTCCTTCCAAAGCAGCTATAATTCCTTGAGGTGAAAGTTGTAAGGCTTCATTGGTGATTTGTGCAATTTCCTGGGTAAATATTTCCCGGTTATTTTCTGAAAAAAGCATTGGAATTGCTTCTTTAATAAAGGTTTTATGATTTTTTTTTAAGACTTTTATCGCCCTGTCCCTGCTTATTTTTTTTTCTTCTGAATCGGGCAATGCCGAAGAATTCATTAAACTCAGTCCTCTAATGATTGATGGAAATAATTTCGCAAAAGCAAGTGCCACATACCCGCCCATACTGTGGCCAACAACAACATATTTCCGTAATTTCAAATGATTTAAAACCGCTTTCACCATTTGCGCCTGATCTTCCATGGAATGGATATAACCTAGATTTCCTGTTTTTCCGTGGCCCAACAAATCAATACAAATTACCCTGTTTTTTCTCGATAGTTCTTGCGAAACTTCTTGCCACATAGAACTGTTTTCTAAAAATCCATGGATTAAAACAATTGCATTTCCTTGGCCGATTGAAGTAAAATGGACATTGGTATTTTTATACAGCAAGTTCATACTTAAAGGAAAGAATTGCCTTAGTTTTTCAAGCCTTTTATGGCCGAAAATGCTTTATCCACAACTGTATCTTCCACTAAAATGGTAAATTCGTTGGTGGTTGAAAGCACTTCATATAAAGAAATTCCTTCCCAAGCCAAGCGTTTAAAAAACTGATAATACAAACCTGCGATTTTGGTATTTTCTTTTGGTAAACCTATGGTTATGGCCGATAAATTGTCCTGAACCGTGGTGCAGATTTCATTTTTATAACTTTCTTCAATTTGCTTTTTTAAGGCAGTAGTAATTAACACATTGCTTTCGTGAACGCCGCGCGTAAACGTGTAAAAAATATGCGGATCTTCCTTTATCACTTCCAGCATTTTTAAATGCCCGTGGATTAAACTGCCCGAATTTTTAAAGGTATAATCGGAAATGTCTGAACGAACCGTAATGTCGCCCAAATTTTGCAATACCTGATTCAGCTTAATTTTGTTGGCCATTTCTTTGGGAGGACTGTAACGTCTTAAAGCCATCATAATGGCTCCGGCTTTTACGGGTTTGCGCAACATTTTTGAAATAGGTTCCCGCAATTCTTCTGATAAAGCGCTGAAATTTAGAATATTTCGCGTGAGCGCATCTTCTAAAAACGGTTGAGAAACCAAAATTTCTTCAACACAGGTAGCAATTGTCTTCATATTGTTAAATATTTAACAGTTTGTGCAAAATTAGTATATTATTTTTAAATAAACACATAAAGTTGAAAATGATTATAAATTTGCAACATAAAAATAAGCATAAAATGAAGGTTTTAAAATTTGGAGGAACATCGGTAGGTTCCATTGCGAACATGAAAATGGTGAAAGACATTATTGCCGACAATGAAAAAAAGATTGTTGTGCTTTCGGCAATGTCTGGCACTACAAACGCTTTGGTTGAAATTTCCAATTTCATAAAAAACGACCATATTGAAAAAGCGATTCAAAATACTGAAGCTTTGCACCATAAATATGTGGCGGTAATCAACGATTTGTTGGGAGACGTTGCGTTAAAACAAGATGTTGAAATTTATGTCGATTCTGTTTTTAGTTTTTTGAAAATATGTGCTTCCGAAAATCATTCACCTTTGCTTTACAATAAAATAGTTGCCCAAGGTGAATTGTTGTCCACTTATATTTTTACAGCTTATTTAAATCAGGAAGGATTGAATGCCATTTTATTGCCTGCATTGGATTTTATGCGAATAGATAAAACAAATGATCCCGATGATTTTTACATCAAACAAAATTTGCAACGCATCATAAAAGAAGCTGCGCCGTCCAATATTTACATTACGCAAGGTTTTATTTGCCTGGATGCTTATGGAAATATAGCCAATTTACAACGTGGCGGCAGCGATTATACTGCAACTATTATTGGCGCTGCTGTAAATGCGGAAGAGGTTGAAATTTGGACGGACATTGACGGAATGCACAACAACGACCCTAGATTTGTTGAAAATACACACGCCATTTCAAACTTGTCTTTTGATGAAGCGGCCGAGCTAGCTTATTTTGGCGCAAAAATTTTGCATCCGCAAACGGTGATGCCGGCACGCGAAGCCAATATTCCAGTGCGATTAAAAAACACGATGGATCCGGCTTCTTACGGAACATTGATTTCTATTGATTTTAAAGGAGAAGGCATTAAAGCCATCGCCGCGAAAGATAATATTACTGCCATAAAAATTAAATCGGCCCGAATGCTGTTGGCGCACGGATTTTTGAAAAAAGTTTTTGAAATTTTCGAGAAATATGAAACTTCCATAGATATGATCACCACTTCTGAAGTTGCGGTTTCATTGACTATTGATGATGATAAAAACCTGGCTTCAATTTTGGAAGAACTGGAAAAATTCTCTGTGGTTGAAGTAGACAAACAGCAAAGTATTATTTGTTTGGTTGGGCATTTGGTGGTTAGGCACCACGAAACTCACCGACTTTTCAAAGTATTGCAGGATATTTCTGTTCGGATGATTTCTTACGGGGGAAGCAACAACAACATTTCGCTTTTGGTTAACACCAACGATAAAATAACCGCACTTAAATGCTTGAATCATTATATTTTTGATGGCGTAACTGCTTAAATTTCTATGAAGGAACAATTATTTGGTTAATAAAAAAAAGCCCGAAAACTTAGTTTTCGGGCTTTTTGATTTAGATGCATAAAAATTATTTATTCATCAATTCCTCAATTTCTTCAATTTCAATAGGAATGTTGCGCATTAAATTAAAAGGTTCCCCTGATTTATTGACAACCACGTCATCTTCAATTCTGATGCCCATTTTTTCTTCAGGAATGTAAATTCCGGGCTCAACGGTAAAAACCATTCCGGCTTTCATCGGTGTTTTTAAGGCGCCATAATCGTGCGTGTCCAACCCCATATGATGCGAAGTTCCGTGCATAAAATATTTTTTGTAGGCTGGCCAATCCGGATTTTCATTTTTTACGTCATTTTTATCAATCAAACCAAGTCCAATCAATTCAGAAGACATTATTCTTCCCACTTCTTTTTGATATTCCGCCCAAAGAACTCCCGGAGCCAACATTTTTGTTGCTTCATTTTTAACCCTTAAAACAGCGCTGTAAACCGCTTTTTGTCGGTCGGAAAATCGTCCGTTAACAGGAATTGTTCGTGTCATATCACTTGAATAATTGGCATATTCAGCACCAACATCTAATAACAGCATATCGCCGTCTTTACATTCTTTATTGTTTTCAATATAATGCAACACACAAGCGCTGTAACCGGAGGCAATAATTGGCGTATAGGCGAAATCTTTGGAACGGTTTCTTAGAAATTCGTGCATAAATTCGGCTTCAATTTCATATTCCATAATTCCTGGTTTTACGAAAGGCAAAATTCTGCGAAAACCTTTTTCGGTAATGTCACAAGCAGTTTGAATAATTTCAATTTCTTCAGGTTCTTTTGCGCCACGAATTTCTTGCAATATCTGATTGCTTTTTTCCCATTTGTGTGCGGGATATTGTGCTTTACATTGTTTTATAAATCGGTCTTCACGAGATTCCAATTCCTCAGCTTGGCGGTAATGTTCGTTTGTGTTGAAGTAAACGGTATCAGCTTCAGTCATTAAATCATAAAAAACCTTTTTAAATTCCGAAAGCCAATAAATGGTTTGAATTCCTGAAACTTTTTTGGCTTCTTCTTTGGAATATTTTGCGCCGTACCAAATGGCAATATGTTCATTTGTTTCTGTTAAAAATAGAATTTCTCTATGATTTATATTGATGGCATCAGGAAAAAGTACCAAAATACTTTCTTCCTGGTCGGCACCGCTTAAATATAAAATATCGCTGT